>NZ_CAUVXP010000031.1:0-44073 GCF_963555955.1 Protofrankia sp. Cas3 | reverse complement strand
AATGGGGAGATGCACGCATCGTAGGCATCCGGTCCGCGTAGGCCGTGTCCGGTTTCGCTGTTCAGATGCAACGATGGAGCCATGCCACGGAGGTCAACCATGTCACCTGGGTCCCGTTCGCCACGATCGGTACCGCCCGGGTCGAGGAACGCAGCGGCCGGGGATCCACGGATTCCCAACGAGCTCGCCAGTCTCCGCTTTGCCGGCGCGGTCCCGCTCGATCCCAAACCCGTGCCGACGCGATCCCCGGCGAGTGCCGCGGGCGCCGGCTCCGGCCCGGCGCGCAACGGGTCCGCGGGGCAACCCGTCGTTCTGGACGTCACCGAGGAGACGTTCGAGGCCGAGGTCCTGCAACGGTCCCTGCAGGTCCCGGTCGTGGTCGATTTCTGGGCAGCGTGGTGCGGCCCGTGCAAGCAGCTCAGCCCCATCCTTGAGCGCCTCGCCGAGGCCGACGCCGGGCGCTGGGTGCTCGCGAAGATCGATGTGGACGCGAACCCGCAGCTCGCCCAGGCAGCCGGCGTCCAGGGCATCCCCGCGGTCAAGGCGGTCGTCGGGGGCCGGATCATCGGCGAGTTCACCGGGGCGGTTCCCGAAGCCGAGGTCCGCAGCTGGCTCGACCAGCTGTTGGCACTTGTCGACGAGGCGGCCGCGGGCTTGGCGGGCGCGCCGGCTGACGCCGCGGCGGAGGAGGACCACAGCGCCGCCGAGGAGGCGCTCGCCAAGGGCGACCTCGACACCGCGGCGCAGGCCTACCGCCGCCGGCTGGCGCAGGCCCCCGATGACGTGGACGCCACGCTCGGGCTAGCCCGGGTCGAACTCTTCCAGCGGGTGGCCACGATCGACGTGGCCGCGTTGCGCAGCCGGCTGTCGGCCGATCCCGATGACGTCGAGGCGGCCATCATGCTGGCCGATGTCCTGGTCGCGAAGGGTGAGATCGAAACGGGCCTGACCCGGCTCGTCGGCGTGGTCCGGCGGACCGCAGGCGACGAGCGGGAACGTGTGCGGGCCCATCTGGTCAGTCTGTTCGAGGCGCTCGGTGATTCCGAGCCGGCGGTCGTACCCGCGCGTCGAGCGCTGTCAGCCGCCCTCTTCTAGAGGGCCAAAGGGTGCGCGACGATTGTCAGATCGCGCGCCCGGAGGCCGCAGGTTCTGGCACTGACCGGCTCTCGGTGGCTGGCTGTCGGTGGCTGGCATCCTGCCGGTTGTGTGGTTCGCTGCCGGCATGGTGCGCTGCCGGCCTGGTTCCGCCTGCCGGCCACGTCCCGCCGCCCGACTCGTGATGCGGCGGGGCGTGGCCGGCCACCCTGGGGATCAGGGCCGGTCGTCGTGCTCGTAGGCCAGCCAGAGGGTTGCCAGCGCGGGCACGGTCAGCGTCACGGATGCGGGTTGGCCGTGGTGGGTGGTATCGACGGCTATCACCGCGCCCAGGTTCCCCAGACCGCTGCCCGCATAGTCGGTGGCGTCGGTGTTGAGAACCTCGCGCCAGCGGCCGCTGAACGGTAGGCCGAGTCGGTAGTCACGGTGCGCGACGCCCGCGAAGTTGGTGACGCAGGCCAGCACCGTACCGGTCGGCCGGCGCTGGGATGTCGCGTCGCGGTCGGCCCACCGCAGGAAGGAGAACACGTTGTCCTCGGCGTCGTTGGCGTCGATCCAGGAGAAGCCGTCGGGAGAGGTGTCCTGTTCCCACAGGGCGGGCGTGGCCCGGTAGGTCCGGTTCAGATCCCGCACCAGTGTGGACACCCCGCGGTGGGGTGGATCGTCGAGGTGCCACCAGTCCAGTGACCGGGCTTCGGACCACTCGGCGTCCTGGCCGAACTCGCCGCCCATGAACAGCACCTGCTTGCCCGGGTGCGCCCACATGTATCCGTAGAGTGCGCGCAGGTTGGCCAGTTGCTGCCAGCGGTCACCGGGCATCTTGCCGACCAGGGAACCCTTCCCGTGCACCACCTCGTCATGGCTGAGCGGAAGGATGAAGTTCTCCGAGTAGGCATACATCATGGAGAACGTGAGCTGATGGTGGTGATATGCGCGAAATACCGGCGCCCGCGAGAGATAGTCCAGCGTGTCGTGCATCCAACCCATGTTCCACTTGAAGCCGAAACCCAGGCCGCCGAGATGGGTCGGCCGGGTGACGCCGGGCCATGCCGTCGACTCCTCGGCAATCATGAGTACGCCCGGTACGCGCCGGTAGACCGTCGCGGTGGTCTCCTGCAGGAATGACACGGCTTCCAGGTTTTCCCGGCCACCGTGGATGTTGGGTACCCAGCCACCGTCGGGTCTGGAGTAGTCGAGGTAGAGCATGGACGCGACGGCGTCGACCCGCAGCCCGTCTATGTGGAACTCCTCGAACCAGTACACCGCGTTCGCGACCAGGAAGTTGCGTACCTCGGGCCGGCCGAAGTCGAAGACGTAGGTTCCCCAGTCGGGCTGTTCACCGCGCCGCGGATCGGGATGTTCATACAGCGGCGTGCCGTCGAATCGGCCCAGGGCCCAGATGTCGCGGGGAAAGTGCGCGGGTACCCAGTCGACGATGACGCCGATGCCGGCCTGGTGAAGCTGGTCGACGAGATGGCGAAAGTCATCGGGGTCACCGAATCGTGACGTAGGGGCGTAGTAGGCCGACACCTGGTAGCCCCAGGACCCGCCGAAGGGATGTTCGGCGACCGGCATCAGCTCGACGTGGGTGAACCCCAGCTCACGCACGTGGTCCACAAGCTCGGTGGCGAGCTCCCGGTAGGACAGCCCCCGGCGCCAGGAGCCCAGATGCACCTCGTAGACCGACATCGGCGCGGCATGCCACGGGGTGTTGCCGCGGCGCTCGAGCCATTCCTGGTCGCCCCAGGTGTATTCCGACTCGAAGACGACGCTCGCCGTGGCCGGCGGGATCTCGGTGTGCAGCGCGAGCGGATCGGCCTTCTGCCGCCAGACGCCGTCGAAACCGAGGATCTCGTACTTGTAGCGGCAGCCGCTGCCGATGTCGGGTACGAACAGCTCCCACACGCCCGCGGCACCCAGCGAGCGCATCGGGTAGGCCCGGCCGTCCCAGAAGTCGAAGTCGCCCACCACCCGGACGCCGCGCGCGTTCGGCGCCCACACGGCGAAACCGACACCACTGATGTCGCCGGCCGTGCTCGGGTAGCGTCGCACCCGCGCGCCGAGCGCCCGCCAGAGCTGCTCGTGGCGGCCTTCACCGATGAGATGGCGGTCCATCTCCCCGAGGGTCGGCAGGAACCGGTAGGGATCGTCGACGACGTGCGTCGCGTCGCAGTACCTGACCTCGAGCCGGTAGTCCGGGACCGTACTGGTGGGCAGTGCCACAGCGAACACCCCGCCGCTGTGTAGCCGGGTGCATTCGTGGCGTTCACCACCGGTGAGGACGACGACTCCCACCGCGTCCGGTCGCAGCGCCCGCACGATCGTGTGATCACCATGGGGATGGGCGCCGAGCACGCTGTGTGGATCGTGATGCGCGCCGCTCACGAGCCGTTCAAGATCGGCATCCTCAACGAGCAGGGACGCGGGTGGGCGCTTCTCCTGGTCGGCGCTCGCGCCATGCTCGGCTACCGCGACGCGCCGCGAGCCGGTGCCGGTGCCGGTGCCGGTGGAGTTGCTGTCAGAAAGATCGTGCGGATGATCCCGGCCGGGGCCGCCCACCGCGTCGTCAGATATGATCATGGACAACACGCCATCCTTAGTAAAAAACGATCATCCGCTCGTGGACGTCAGTCGTTCGACCGAACCGAGCGGGATCGGCAGCCACGACGGTCGGTGCCGCGCCTCGTAGACGACTTCGTACACGGCCTTGTCGAGCTCGAAAGCCCGCAGCAGAACCGTGTCCTCGCGTGGGTCATACCCACCGACGCCGGCGTACCCGGCGCAGAAGGCGTCGCGGTTGCGCGTCGCCCATTCCTGCGCGCGGTAGCTCAGCGCCGACTCGCCCTCCCGTTCCAACAACATCGACTGGGCCGCGTAGTCGAACGACCGGAGCATGCCGGCGACGTCACGATGGATGGACTGTAGCGCCGTCCGGTCGGCAACCGGACGCGCTGGTTCCCCCTCGAAGTCGAACAGCACCCACCCCGAGTCGACCCGTAGGACCTGACCAAGATGGTAGTCCCCGTGAATGCGTTGCAGCGTGACCGGATGCCGGCGATGGGCGAGTTCGTCGAACGACTCGCGCAGCCCTGCCTCGAAGGATCGCAATTCCGGCACGGCCTCGATCGCGGCGTCCAGCCGGCGGTGCATCTGCACCGCTTCCGCTCGCAGGTTCCCGGCGTCACCGACCGCGGTGGGCAGCACGTCCGCGAGCAGGTCGTGCACCTGCGCGGTGGCGGCGCCGAGGCGCTCGGACTCGGCCGCGAAGTCCCCGCCGACCTCGTCGGCATGCAGGTCCACCTCGGCGTAGAGATCGCGGACGCTGGTGAGGGCGAGCCGCCAGCCCTCGGTGCCGCTGCGCATGAACTCCTGCATGAACGCGAAGGTGGTGGTGACTCCGTCGAGGATGCCGTCCAGCCAGGAGACCGGGCGGGCCACATGGACGCTGCCCGCATCGGCGAGCGCACGGGTGATCTCCAGATCCGGGTTGCCGCCGACCCACAGCCGCCGGAAGACCTTCAGGATATAGGCGTCGCCGTAGACGATCGAGGTGTTGGACTGCTCGGCCCCGACCGCGTGGGCGGGCAACGTTTCCAGCTCCTCCAGCGTGTGCGGCACCAGACCGTGGTGGGCCTTGTCGCCCTGAATGAACGCCAGCAGGGCGGCGCTGCCGTCCGGGTCGTGCAGGCCGTCGTACACCAGACCGTCCGCGGCCTTTCCGAGCAGGAAGCTCTCGTGCCCGTAGGGCGCGTCCGGCCGGGTGACCAGCGGCACCTGGTAGTGATCGATCGGTCCGCGATCGGCGTAGCGGACCTCCACGACCAGGTGCCGGAGACGGTCGGACAGGTGCACGTCCCCGATGATGCGCAGGCCGCCCCAGGGCCGTCCCTTGCCCGCGAACCAGCGTTGCCGCGGCAGCCAGGAGGTCAGGAGGTCGACCAGGTCAGAATCATCGCCCACCGTCATCGCCCTCCCGCGCGTCGTCACCCGATTTATCGATCGTAGGCATTGGTTCGTCAGGGGGTGAATTCCCCCGGTCGGGTGAGCGCGAACCAGTAATGTCCGTGACCGGGCAAGGTCAGTAGGTAGGGCAGTTCGCCGATCGGCGGGAAGTGCACGCCGCCCAGCAACTCGACCGGAACCAGTCCGACGAACCGCCGTAGATCAAGTTCGACCGGCTGTGCGAAACGCGATAGGTTGGCCACGCACAGTACCCGGTCATCGCCGAATTCTCGCACAAAGGCGAAGACGGACGGATTGGACGCGGGCAGCTCCTCGTATGTGCCGAGGCCGAAGACGGGATGCCTCTTCCGCACCTCGATCATCCGGCGTGTCCAGGAGAGGAAGGACGTCGGCATCCGCTGCTCGGCCTCGACGTTGAGCGCCTGGTAGCCGTATACCGGGTCCATGATCGGCGGCAGGTACAGCCGGGCCGGATCGCCGGTCGAAAAGCCGGCATTGCGGTCCGGTGACCACTGCATCGGAGTTCGGACGCCGTCCCGGTCGCCCAGGTAGATGTTGTCGCCCATCCCGATCTCGTCGCCGTAGTAGATGACCGGCGAGCCGGGCAGCGACAGCAGCAGCGCGGTGAACAGCTCCATCTGGTCACGGCTGTTGTCCAGCAGCGGCGCCAGCCGACGGCGTATCCCGATGTTCGCCTTCATACGCGGGTCCTTCGCGTACTCGGTGTACATGTAGTCGCGCTCCTCGTCGGTGACCATTTCCAGGGTCAGCTCGTCGTGGTTGCGCAGGAATATTCCCCACTGGCAGTTCGGCGGAATCTCCGGGGTCTGCGCCAGGATCTCCGAGATGGGATAACGGGATTCTCGACGGACCGCCATGAAGATACGCGGCATCAATGGGAAGTGGAATGCCATGTGACACTCGTCGTCGTTGCCGAAGTACTCGACCACGTCCGAGGGCCACTGGTTCGCCTCGGCAAGAAGGACCCGATCGGCGTACTTCGCGTCCACCTCCTTGCGGATCCGTCGCAGATACTCATGGGTATCGGGCAGGTTCTCGCCGTTGGTCCCCTCCCGCACATAGAGGTAGGGGACCGCGTCCAGGCGGAAGCCGTCGATCCCGAGGTCGAGCCAGAATCGCAGGACCTCGAGCATCGCCTCCTGGACGTCGGGGTTGTCGTAGTTGAGATCAGGCTGGTGGGCGAAGAAACGGTGCCAGTAGTACTGCCCACGCACCGGGTCCCACGTCCAGTTCGACTTCTCCGTGTCGACGAAGATTATCCGTGCGTCCGGGAACTTGTCGTCCGTGTCCGACCACACGTAGAAGTTGCCGAAGGGGCCGTCCGGGTCGGTGCGGGACGCCTGGAACCAGGGGTGCTGGTCGGACGTGTGGTTCATGACCAGGTCCGCGATGATCCGGATGCCGCGCCGGTGAGCCTCGTCCACCAGAGTGACGAAGTCCCCGAGGTCGCCGAACTCCGGCAGGATGCGGAAATAGTCGGCGATGTCGTAGCCGCCGTCCCGCAACGGTGAGTCGTAGATCGGCAGCAGCCACACGCAGTCGACTCCGAGCCAGCTCAGGTAGTCGAGCTTGCTGGTGACTCCTCGGAGGTCGCCGGTACCGTCGCCGTTGGAATCGGCGAAACCACGGATGAGGACCTCGTAGAACACCGCCCGCTTGAACCACAGGGGGTCACGCGACGGCTCCTCGGAGTCGGTGTCGGAAGCCGCGCGGTCAGCGGTCACGTTGTCGGCGCGGGAGTCCTCGGCGCTCATCCTCTGCGCCGGATGGTGAAGACATGGGCCGGTTCCGTCGCCGGATCCAGCCGGACGTAGTTCTCGTGCCCCCACCTGTAGTTCGCCCCGCTGATCTCGTCGTGGATATCGAATGTGTCCCACCACTGCAGGCCGAGGGCGGGCATGTCGAGACGAACCGTCGTCTCCTGGATGTTGTGGGAGTCAAGATTGACGACGATCAGAACACGGTCGTCGTCGGGTGCCTGTCCGACTCGCTTGGAGAAGGCCATGATTGCGTCGCCGTCCGCGTGGTGAAAGCGGAGATTGCGTAGCCAGTGCATGGCCGGATGATCTTTTCGTATTCGGTTGAGCGTGGCCAGATAGGGCGCCAGTGAACGTCCCGCGGCTTCGGCACCGGCCCAGTCCCGGGGGCGGAACTGGTATTTCTCGGAGTCGAGGTACTCCTCGCTCCCGACCCGGACGGGAACGTTTTCGAACAGGTCGTACCCCGCGTAGACCCCCCAGGTCGGGGACATCATCGACGCCAGCACCGCACGAATCTTGAATGCGGCGTCGCTGCCGTCCTGGAGATATCCCGGCAGGATGTCGGGAGTGTTGACGAAGAAGTTCGGACGCATGTAGTGCGCGGTCTCCAGCAGTTCCCGCCCGTATGTCTCCAACTCCGCCTTCGTGTTGCGCCAGGTGAAGTAGGTGTAGGACTGGGTGAAGCCCACCTTGGCCAGCGCCTGCATCATGTGCGGCCGGGTGAACGCCTCGGACAGGAACAGCACGTCCGGTTCGGTCGACTTCACTTCGGCGATGAGCCACTCCCAGAACTGGACCGGCTTGGTGTGGGGGTTGTCGACCCGGAATATCCGTACACCGTGCGAGGTCCAGTACCTGACCACGCGGAGCACTTCATGATAAAGACCGACCGGGTCGGTGTCGAAGTTCAGCGGGTAGATGTCCTGGTATTTCTTGGGCGGGTTCTCGGCGTAGGCGATGGACCCGTCGCTCTTCACCGTGAACCACTCCGGGTGCAGCTTTGCCCACGGGTGGTCCGGGGCGCACTGCAGGGCGAGGTCGAGAGCGATCTCCATACCGAGCGCCCGGGTCTGGGCGACGAACTCGTCGAAGTCCTCGATCGTGCCCAGGCCCGGGTGGACGGCGTCGTGGCCGCCGGCCTCACTGCCGATCGCCCATGGCGAACCGGGGTCGTCGGGGCCGGGGATCAGAGTGTTGTTCGGACCCTTGCGGTTGATCTCCCCGATCGGATGGATCGGCGGCAGGTAGACCACGTCGAAACCCATCGCGGCGACGGCGGGCAACCGCTGCGCCGCGGTCGCGAAGGTTCCCGAGCGGGGCGGATCCAGACCCGCCCCTTCGGATCGCGGAAAGAACTCATACCAGCTCCCGAACAGCGCCAGCGGACGGTCGACCCAGATCCGGTAGAACGGCGAACGGGTGATGAGCTCCCGCAGCGGGAACCGGTTGAGCAGGGCGACCACCGCCGGGTCGCGTGCCGCGGCTATCCGGCCGTGTGGGTCTGTGAGGGTGTCATCGCGTAACGCGTCGACGGCCCGCTGGATGTCGGCACGGCGGCTTTCCGGGACCCCCGGTAGCGCGCGGAGCAACAGCCGGGCCCCGTCTTCGAAGTCGACCGCCAGTTCGTCCAGGCTCTGGCCGGCCGCTGTTTTGATCTCAACGGCGTGCAGCCAGGTTGCCACCGGGTCGGCCCATGCCTCGATGCGAAAGCCCCACAGGCCCTCCGAATCGGTGCGTACCTCGGCCTGGTACCGGTCGGTCCCCACGTCGACCGGCTGCATCCGTGTGAACGGCGTGCCGCGGCCATCCGGACCTGACAGCGCCACATTGGCACCGATCAGATCATGGCCATCCCGAAACACCGTCGCGGTGACGGTGAGGATCTCACCCTCTACCGCCCGCGACGGCCACTGTCCACATGATACGGCGGGGCTGATGTCAGAGATGACAACCCGGCCTATTGAGCGTCCGATCATCGCCGCGACCTTATCGAGGGGAACCACTCCTTGATAATCCGCCTCTGCTGTACCAGTCGGAGGCGCCCCAACGTGAACAGCGTGGGACCACCGGGTGGGGTTGTGTTGGTGATACGGAGGCGGTCCGCCGGGCGGGGAGGATGTCGGCATCGGATCGAAGTCTCCACGTTGATGCGCGTTCCGGGTAGGTCAGTTGCCATGGGTGGACCGGCCCACCGTCGGTATCGGCTGGGGGATACCCATGCCGGCCACGCTCACGCGTGGGTGGGCCGTTGCTGCCCCGGGGACTACGGCCTCCGGGCGCGCGATCTGACGATCGTCGCGCGCCCTTTGGCCCGTTGCTGCGCCGGGGAGTGCGGCCTCCGGGCGCGCGATCTGATGATCGTCGCGCGCCCTTTGGCCCGTTGCTGCGCCGGGGAACCCCCGCGTGGCCCCGTTCGTCCCGCAGGAGGCAGACCCCGGTGACCCCATGTCGCCGTGGGTATGCATGATCGAGTCCAGTAGGCTGCGTCGCGCTCGGTGCGGGGGGCGGCCAGGGCCCCGAAACACCCGGGATACAAGACCAGCCCCGATCGCAAGGACAGCAGGAGGAGCAGTGGGAGTCAGCCTCAGCAAGGGCGGAAACGTTTCGCTGACCAAGGAGGCGCCGGGCCTCGCCAACATCGTCGTCGGCCTCGGGTGGGATGCGCGGAGCACCACCGGCGCAGATTTCGATCTTGATGCGAGTGCGATCGCGTGCAGGGCCGACGGCAGGGTGCTCTCCGACGGCCATTTCGTCTTCTTCAACAACCTCAAGAGCCCGGACAGCGCCATCGAGCACCAGGGCGACAACCTGACCGGTGAGGGAGAAGGCGACGACGAAGCGATAAACGTGAATCTCGTCAGCTTGCCAGCAGAGATCGACAAGGTTGTGTTCCCGGTTTCGATCTACGATGCGGAGTCACGCCAGCAGAACTTCGGCCAGGTACGCAACGCGTTCATCAGGATCGTGAACGGTGCGGGGGGCGCCGAGATCGCACGTTACGATCTCACCGAGGACGCCTCCACCGAGACTGCCATGGTCTTCGGTGAAGTTTACCGGCACGGTTCGGAGTGGAAGTTTCGGGCGGTCGGTCAGGGTTACGCCACCGGTCTTGCCGGCATCGCCCGGGACTACGGCGTCAACGTCTGATCGCCATCTCCCCCACGCCCGTTGCCGGTGTGGCGCACGTCCGCAACGGTCCGGGTGTGACGGGGGTGCTGGTTTGGGCGGTTACGATGCCCGGGACCCGGCGCTCGGCCGGCCGGGTAGGTCAACGTGCGGGCGACCATGGCGCAGGGTAGACGGCGCACGGTAGAGGGCGAGGCGGCAGGGTAGAGGGCGAGGTGGGATGGCGAAGGTATCCCGCCCGGCGCCCGTCACGGGGGACCCGTCAGAACATCTCGTGATCGGACGAGTCCCCCGGGACCCCGGTGGCCGCGTCATCGTCGGCCCTGACGATTCCCGGTGGACCGCTACGTAGACCTGCGGTTGACGTGCTGCCTCGATGCTCCGGACCGGGGTCGGGGCGCGGTGGTGCTCCCGGCGCCGCGCCCCGACCCCGGTCCGGGGGAGGTACCTGTTCCTCGTGCAAGTCTTGCGCATTTTTGGTTGGTCACTGGCGGTCACCGTCGTAGGTATCGCAGTGGCGGGAGTGATCGGGGGTCCTCAGACCGCCGCTCTCGTCGCCATCCTCGCGGTCCTTGAGATAAGCCTGTCGTTCGACAATGCGGTGATCAACGCGACCATCCTGGGTCGGATGAACGAGTTCTGGCAGAAGATCTTCTTGACCGTGGGCGTCCTGATCGCGGTCTTCGGGATGCGGCTGTTGTTCCCGATCGTCATCGTCGCCGTCACCGCCCATCTGGGGCCGCTGGAGGTCTTCGACCTTGCGCTGAACAACCCGGACGAGTATGCGGCGCGGCTGGCCGACGCCCATCCCTCGATCGCGGCCTTCGGCGGGATCTTCCTCTTCATGATTTTTCTGGATTTCATGTTCGATCCCGAGCGCGACATCCAGTGGCTGCGCTGGCTCGAGGAACCGCTGCGCAAGGCCGGCCGCCTCGACGTGCTGTCGGTCGTGGTCGGGCTGGTCGCACTGCTGGTCGTGGCGGAGGCGTTCTCCGATGACCACACCCAGCAGGTGCTGAGCGCCGGTGTCGCGGGTCTTGCGACCTACCTGGGTGTACGTGGTCTCGGGGAGTTCTTCGAGGCGCGCGGCGTCGGTGCGGACACCGAGGAGGACGGCGCGGAATCCGACGGGGTCGGAGCCGGGACCGGGTCAACCGGCGGTGCGAACGCGGTGGTGCTGGCCGCCGGGAAAGCCGCGTTCTTCCTCTTCCTCTATCTGGAGGTGCTCGACGCCTCGTTCTCCTTCGACGGCGTGGTGGGCGCATTCGCGATCACTCAGAAGATCTTCGTCATCGCGGCTGGCCTTGGTATTGGCGCGATGTACATCCGGTCGCTCACCGTGTATCTGGTTCGCCGGGGAACCCTGCAGGAGTATGTGTACCTGGAGCATGGTGCCCACTACGCCATCGGCGCCCTGGCGGTGATTCTTGCCGTCAGCATCGAGACCGAAGTTCCCGAGATCATCACCGGTCTTGTCGGTGTCGGGTTCATCGCCGTCGCGTTGGTGACCTCCATCCGCAACCGCGACCGGCAGCGGGCTACCGGTGCAGGGGGGCAGGACGGCGATCCCGACGCTCGGTCCGGCGAGGTGGTGGCAGCCCGTTCCTAGCCTGTTCCCGCGACGCCACGCCCCTGTCGCCGGGCGCTCTAAGCTCATATCACGACCACCGCAAGGGAGCGGATCATGCCTATTGACTACACCAAGCGGTCCGGCGGCCAGGATTCCAACCCGGCGCCGGTGTCACTGAGCAAGGTCACTTTGACCAAGAATGCACCTTCGGTGTCTCTGAGCAAGCAGGGCGGAGGCGGTCGGCTACACGTCAACCTCAACTGGACGGCCCAGAGTGCCCCGGGCTCGGCCGGCGGCCCGGGCGGATTCCTCAAGCGTGTTCTCGGCGGTGCCTCCGACGGGGTCGACCTCGACCTGGCGTGTCTCTACGAGCTCACCGACGGCCGCAAGGGTGTCGTCCAGGCGCTGGGTAACACCTTCGGGTCCCTTGACGCACCGCCGTACGTCCAGCTCGATGCCGACGACCGGACCGGAGCGTCCGTCGGCGGGGAGAACCTGTTCGTCAACCTCGCCCATGTCCGGGAGATCCGCCGGTTGTTGATCTTTGCTTTCATCTATGCCGGTGCCCCCAACTTCGACCAGGCGAACGCCGTGGTGACGTTGACGCCGGCGCGCGGCGCGCCGATCGAGGTACGGCTGGACGAGAGTGCCGGCAACGCCCGGATGTGCGCTATCGCCCAGTTGACCAACTCCGGGGGTGACGACCTCGTGGTGAACAGGGAGGTCCGCTATGTCACTGGTCATCAGGATCTTGATCGAACCTATGGATGGGGTCTGAACTGGACACCGGGACGCAAGTAGGCGGCGGAACACAACCATGAATCGCCCTGTGTCGTCACCTTTCGGGGATGACGGTCGTTATTCGATGTTCCGGCCGCGCCAGGAGCCGGTGCCCGACGCGCCGCGCTGGTACCCGCCGGATCCGCCGCCGGCAGACCTCGGTCGGCCGCCGACCGCCGGGACCGCCGGCATGGACGGGACCGCCGGCATGGACGACGAGGTTGTGGAGGCTGTTGTTGTAGAGGACGCGCTGGCGGAGGACTCGCTCGAAGTGGATGCCCATCCCCTCGGGGACGCCCCCCTGGGGGACGTGGATGTGGCTGTCGCTGTGGACCTCCCCTGGCGCGATGACCGGGTCGGCCCGTTCGCAGCCGCGGCGACGGGGCCGACCGACGAGGCAGCTGAGGCCGACGAGGCCGACGAGGCCGACGAGGCCGCTGAACCCGACGAGGCCGACGAGGCCGACGAGGCTGGCAATGCCGACGAATCCGACGAGGCTGGTGAGGTTGAGGATCTGGCCGGGCCGCGATGGTCGGATGATCATGGTGACGGAGAGGTTCGCGACGACCCAGCCATCGAGGTCGATCTTCCGCCGGCCGCGGCAGGGGCGGCTGACGCCGACACTGCGAACCTTGGCGCCCTCGCCGACCTCACCGCCGCGAGCGCCGCGGCGGCCCTGCGGTTGGACGAGCTCCACCAGCGGGCCGAGGAGCTGATCAGGCTCCGGCGCCACGACGCCGACCTGGTGGACCGTCTGCACGCTGAGAACACCCGGCTTCGGGCCGGCGAACTGACCGAGGCGATGGCACCGTTGCTGCGGGGACTCATGCGCCTGCACGACCAGATGACCAGTCTCGGCGCGGACGACGGCCAGAGCGTCCCAGGCATCCTGCGTAAGCAGTTGCTGCAGGTGCTGGACGTCGCGGCGGACGTCCGTCCGTATACCGCGGTGGTGGGGATGCCCTTCGACCCGGTCCGGCACGTCGGCATGCGCCGGGTCGGCACTGACGACCCCGGCCGTGACCGGACGATCGCCCGCACACTCAAGCCCGGATTCGTCCGCGGTGAGTCGACCGTGGTGCGTCCAGCCGAGGTGGAGGTTTTTCGGGCACACTGAAACCGGCGGCGGTTTGTTGGAGGGACCTTCATGGCGCGAACAAAGGTGTTCGGCATCGACCTGGGAACGACGTACTCGTGCATCGCCCAGGTGGACGAGTACGGACGTCCCGACGTGATCCGCAATATCGAGTCGCAGCCGACCACACCATCGGTGGTGTTGTTCGACGAGTCCGCGGGCGGCGGTGTGACGTTTGTCGTCGGCACCCAGGCGAAGCGGCAGTCCCGGATCCGCCCGGACGACGTGGCGAGCCTGGTCAAGCGGCACATGGGCGAGGCGGACTGGCGATTTGTCGTGCACGGGGAGGAGTACAGCGCGCCTGCCGTGTCAAGCCTCGTGCTCAAGTCTCTCGCCGCCGACGCGCAGCGGGCGACCGGCGCCCCGGTGACGGACGTGGTCATCACCGTCCCGGCCTATTTCGGCGACGAGGAGCGTAAGGCGACGAAGCTGGCCGGCGCGCTCGCCGGGCTGAACGTGTTGGACATCATCAACGAGCCCACAGCCGCCGCCTTCGCGTACGGGTTCGCCCAGGACGGCGCGGCGGAGACGACCGTGCTCGTCTACGACCTGGGCGGAGGCACCTTCGACACCACGGTCATCCGGCTGTCGAAGAACGCGATCACAGTTGTGGCCACTGACGGTGACCACGAGCTTGGCGGCGCTGACTGGGATGCGGAGCTGGTGCGCTTCCTGGCCCAGAAGTTCACCGAGGCGCAGCCCGACGCCGGTGATCCGCTCGACGACGTCTACGACGAGCAGGAGCTGCTGACCTCGGCGGAGGACGCGAAGTTGGCGCTGTCTGGTCGCGACAGCGTCGATGTCCTGGTGGTTCACGGCGGCCGGCGGACGAACGTGACCGTGACCCGGGCGGACTTCGAGGAGATCACCGCCGCCCTGCTACAGCGCACCCTTGACCTCACCGGGTCGGTGCTCGCCCGGGCTCGGGAGCGTGGCGTCGACCAGGTGGACGTCTGCCTGCTTGTCGGCGGTATGAGCAAGAGCCCGGCGGTTGCCCGCAGGATTGCCGAGCGCTTCGGTCTGTCTCCACGCCTCCTGGACCCCGATCTCGCCGTGGCCAAGGGCGCCGCGGTCTTCGGGCAGAAGAAGGAACTGGAACGGTACGTCCTCGACGATCTGGTTGCCCAGGGCAAGCTCGCGGCCGGTGCGACTCTGGATGCCGCGGCGCCGGCCGACGTCGCGCGCTCCGTGTCGGGCGCGGCGGGAGATTTCGGGTTGGCCACCACAGCGGTGGTCGATCTGGTCAAGACGAAGGTCACCAACGTGACGTCCCGCGGCTTCGGGATCTTCGCCGAGGACAGGGGCAAAACGATCGCGGCCTTTCTGGCGCATCGCAACGATCCGCTGCCGATTGAGATCACTCAGACCTTTTACACCATCTCCGACAACCAGACGGACGTCGACATCCGTGTGTTCGAGCAGGGGACGAGCGCTGAGTCGACCATCCCGCAGGACAACAAAGTGATCGTCGAAGGTGCCATCGCGGGGATTCCCGGCGGACATCCCCGCGGCACACCGGTGGATGTCACCTTTCTCATGCGGTCGGACCAGACGATCGTCGTCACCGCCACGCATCCTGGCGCGACCGGGCCGCTCGTCCTGCAGATCACCGCGGGTGTGGGCAGCGAAGCGATGCGGGACGAGGAGACACAGAAGATCACCCTGCTCAAACAGCGGGACTGACGTCGCCGTGGCGGCCGCAGGCATCAGCGTGCCCGACGTTGTCCAGCACATGACGTTGTCTGTTACATAACGTTGTCTGTTACCGGACACTGTCCGGTGCATATGGTGAATACCGAGGCCGAGGCCGAGGCCGAGGCCGGGGCCATGTCCGGGTGCCGCCTTCATACGCTCTGTGATGGGGATGCTGGCGGCGGGGACGAAGGTGGGGCGGTGAGCGCGGCGTTCGACGGCAGCAGCTACCGGCAGCGGGTGTTGGCCGAGCTGCAACGCCGATCCCCGCTTGACTGTGACGACCCGTTCTTCGTCGCCGCGCTGGACCCGGCTGCCACGTACACCGACGCGGAGGTGCGCGCGCACCTGGCCCGCGTCGTGGCCTTCCTGCAGCGGCAACGGAACGCTGCACGCTACGCGACCCTGGCCGCGGCCCTTATCCGCCGGCGGGCCGAGTGGGAGGCGCCGCTGCTGGACCCGCGTACCCGCGAACAGGTCCGGGTACGCGTGCTGGCCGCGCGTCGCAGTGGGGACGCCGACCGGCTGGCCAAGGTGGCCCGCAACCTCGCGACTGTGCGTGAGCGTTTCGGCGGAATTCCCCGGTCCCGCGTTGCGGGTCTGCGTCGGTTGGCGTCGGCTGACGGGGTGACCACCGAGCAGTTCGACGCGACCCTCGCGGGCGAGAAGGTGATCGAGGACGGCTCCGGTGAGGATGTCGAGCCGCTCGCGCCGGGGCTGCGGCGCCAGATCCGTGACGGCCTCACCGAGCTGCGGCAGCTTCGCGAGGGGGATCGGGTTGGTACCGCCTCCCTGTGGGCTCTGCTGGGTATCCCGGCGGACTCCGCGCCGGCGCGGATCCAGGCCGCACACGAGATCCTTGTCGAGCGCAACCAGCGGCGTCCGCATGACCGCGAGAAGACGGTGACCGCTGATCTGCTCGCGCAGGTGCGCACCAGACTCCTCGACGGTGATCCGGCCGCCTATACCGCCGGGCTGGTCGCAGACGCCCGCGATGAGATCCGGCCGAAGGTCGAGGAGCACGTCGTGCTCGACGGTGAGCTCGGACCGGGCGCCTTTGAGGGGTTGGTCCGCGAGGTCCTCGCGGCCGGGCGAGGACTGTCAGCGGCACAGGCGAAGGCGGTGTTGCTCGACATCGCCCGGGATCTGGGTGCGGCGATGACGACCGGAGCAGTCGTCGACTACGTTGTATGCCCACGCTGTGGCCGTCCGGAGCCGGTTGACGGTTCGCGCGTCTGCCGATATTGCGATACCGAGCTCTACATCCCGTGTCCGTCGTGCGGCCGCGCGACCGAGGCCGCCGCGGCGGCATGCCAGTTCTGCGGGCAGAGCCTGCGCCAGGCTCGGGAAGCCGGCGACGCCCTGACCGCGATCCGCCGCGAGCTGGAAGACGGCCATCCCAGGCATGCCGCCGAGCTGCTGGCCCGGGCGCGTCCGGTGCTGGGCGCGGTCGGCGGGTCCGCGGCCCGCGCTGCCGATGATCTTGGCGTGCGGGTGCGGGCGGCGCTGGCCGCCGCGGACGCCGGCTGGCGGGCACTGGTCGAGCACCGCGAGGCCCGGTGCGACGACGCCGCCACCGCCGGGGCCCGTTGGCTCGTCGCCCAGGCGTTCGACGTACCCGGTCCGGACGGACGCTCGCCCGAGGATGTGCTGGCCGAGCTCACCGCCCACCAGGACGTCATCCGCCGCCGGGTTGCCGCGGCGGCGGCGCTTGCGCCAGCCGACCAGGAGAATGCGCTGGCCGCGGTGCTCGCGACGGTGGCGGACAACCGGGAGGCGCTGGCGGCATTGGCCGCGCTGCCACTCCCGCCGCCGACGGAGCTGACCGCGAGCAACGAAGAAGGTGCCGTGGTGCTGCGGTGGCGGCCATCCCCCTCGGCGCTCGGTCCCGTGTCCTACCGGGTGGTCAGACTGGTGGGGGCCGGCGTGGGGGAGCCGGGCGGCCAGCAGGGAACACCACCGGTCGAGCGCAGCCTGGGTACGACCCGGTCCACCGAGTTGTCCGATGCCGGGGTTCCGGCCGGGGTGCTGGTCCGGCACGAGGTGACGGCGGTCGTGGGCAGCCGGCGCTCGGTTGGGGTGCGCACACCCGGCCTCGTGGTCGTGCGGGACGTCGCAGCCCTGCGTGCGGAGCAGATCGGTGCCGGGGTGAGGCTGTCCTGGCGGCTGGATGGCCCGGTGGATGCGGTGACGATCGATCGGACCGTGGACGAGTCATCGCCGGTACAGGTTCCGACGCGTCGGATCAGGGCGAACGCCGGTCAGTACCTCGACACGGCCGTCCAGCCCGGTGTCACCTACCGTTATCAGGTTTATGTCGAGTTCCAGGATGTGGACGGACACCCGGCCAGAACCGCTGGTGCACGGATTGCGGTTACAGCGACGCCGCGCCCACGAGCCGTACGCGATCTGGCGGTCACCACTGTCGACGGGCGTACCGTGCTGCGCTGGAGCGCCATGCCAGCCACTCATGTGCAGATCTACGCCGTGCCCGTGCCCGTGTCGGACGCCGGGCCGCCGCATGCGGCTGGAGTCGAGGACACCGAGATCGACCTGGCGAAGATCGCCGAACGGGCCCGGCTGGTCGGGTCGAGCCGGAGCGGCCACCTGGTGGACCCACTGGCTGCCGGTGAGTTGGACTATCTGCCGGTGACTGTGTGTGATGGTCGGGCGGTGGTCGGCACCGGTGTGCGGCATCTGGTGATCGAAGGCATCCGGGATCTGCGCGCGGACGATCGCGGTGAGGAGATCGTGCTGTCCTTCCAGATGCCGCCGGGGATCACGCAGGCCCGCGTCCTGTGGCGCCGCGACCAGCTCCCGACCGGGCCGGACGACCCGGACGCGTTCCGGGCGAAGGTCACCAACACCAGCCTGGAAATCAAGGGCGGCTGGCATCTGGCCGCGCCGCGGGACGGTTCGGCCTACTTCGTCTCCTGCTACCCGCTGGTGCGCACGGGTGGGACGTGGCGCGCTGTCGGTCCGGGCACGGCGATGGTGGCCCGCTCGGCGGCATCGCCGGATGCGGACGATGACCTGGATGACCTGGATGACCTGGATGATCTGAATCAACCGGAACGCCATGAGCACCACGATCGGGAACGGACGGTCACCTACACGCTGGCCCGGTCCGGCTGGCGTCGTCGCACGTTGCGCGTACACGTGCGCGCGGACGGGCCGTTGCCGGCGATGGTGCTTGTCGCGCGGCCGGGAACGACTCCGCCGCAGGCGAGCGACGACGGACATCCGCTCGCACGAGTGTCGGCGTCGCCACCAACACCGCAGCGCACCCTCGAGGTTTCCCTCGAAGGTGCCGAGCTTCCCTGGGGGGTACGACTGTTCCCGGGCTCGCCGGCGAGCCCGGGTGTACCGGTTGGTGGGGTGCCCGGTGCGGTGATTGTCCGCCATCCACCGGATGATTCCCTCATAATCCGCTAACCCGACCGAAAGGCTCCTCGCGAGGATGGCGTCCATGTTCGGCCGCCGGCGCTTCTACCGGGTCGCGCTCGGGTCGCGGGTGGTGGTCGCAGGCGTGCTCCTTCTCGGCGTCGCCCTCGCCGCCGGGCTCCTTGCGGTCGGGTTGAACCTCCGCGGAAGCCGCCCGGCAGGGGTGGCTCTGACCCTGGTCGACACCGACATCGTGCTGGTGCGTGGGCACGGTTTCCCGGCCGGTGCCGAGATCACCGTCGACCTTGTCGGGGGTGATCTCACTACCACGGCACCGGTCCGGGCGGACCCGGACGGGCGCTTTCTGCTTCGCTTCCCCCTACCCATGGATTTTACCGGCACTGTGTCGGTGACGGCGAGATCGGGCGCCATCACGGCCCGCGGTTCGCTACCGGTCACCGTCTGGGATACCCGGGGAAAACTGTCGGGCCTGCCCTGGCTGTCCGGAGTACATCTGGCCAACGATCTGCCGCCCTATCTGGCCTTTGGCGCATGGCGGGGCCGACCGATCGACGTGGCGCTGGTTTTCACGATCCGCGACCAGGGCTGGGGTCCGATATCCGAGCCCAGCTGGCCGCTGGACGATTTCGCACCGTTCCCGGGAAAACTGGTCATCAGTCAGCCGCCGTTCCCGCAGGGGCAGGGCGGCAACGCCGAGTGTGCCCGTGGCGCCTATGATGAGCACTGGCGGAGGTTCGGCGCCTTTCTCGTGCGCAAAAACCGGGCTGACTCCATCGTGCGGATCGGTTGGGAGTTCAACGGCACGTACATGTACTGGCACGCGGATGCGAGCGCGAGGAATTTCACGGAGTGTTTCCGCAGGATCGCCACGGCCATCCGCTCCACGGATCCGAAGGTCAAGATTGACTGGACGTTCAACGCCCACGATTCCCCGGTGCCGTCGAGCGGGAATCCATGGGATGCTTACCCCGGCGACGAATACGTCGACATCGTCGGCATCGATGCCTACGATCACTACCCGCCGTCGTTGAACGAGGCTAGGTGGACGCGGCAGTGCAACAGTGTCAACGGGCTCTGTCACCTCATTCGGTACGCCCGTGAGCACGGTCGGAAGGTCGGTGTGGGTGAGTGGGGTGTGACGTCTTGTGGTGGCGATGGCGGCGGAGATAATCCTTTCTATATCCGGAAGATGTATGACACGTTCGTCGCGAACGCCGACGCGATGGGTTACGAAAGTTACTTTCACGACTCGGCGCCGGACAATGTGTGTTCGACGATCATGAATGGGGGTCAGAACGCTCGGTCGGCCGCCGAGTACAAGCGGTTGTTCGGCGGGTCGTGACCGGCTCGGCCGGGCGGCGTGGTCGGCCGGCCGGGGTGACAGGCGGTTGTCCGCTGGATGACAGCGGTCGGGAAGTTGGCGGACCGCATTCCACGCCGTCGGTGGTCGATGTACCGTCTGGCAAGCCTGACGCCTCGCAATGGAGGACGGATAGGCCAAAGGGTGTGCGATCATGGTTTTTTCGCACGCCCGGAGGCCCCAACTAGCACAGGGGGTTTGCTGGGTGCGTCACTTCGGTTTTCTGGACGCGGACCGGACGGACGCGCTGTTTCACCGTCCGCCCGAGGAGATCCTCCCGGACGGGGACCGTCGGCTTGTGGCGACGGCCCTGGGCGCCACCCTTTACGCCCCGGGTACGCGGCCGACGCTTGCCGCGGACGTGCGCCGTCAGGTCGCAGCCGGGGTGACGTCGATGGTGCTCTGTCTTGAGGACGCCATCGCTGACCACGAGGTTGCTGCGGCAGAGACGAACGTGATTGCCACGCTTCGTGACCTGGGTGAGAGCCCACCGACTGCCGGCGGCGGACCCCCGTTGTTGTTCATCCGGGTCCGTGACACCGCCCAGATACCATTGCTGGCCGCACGGCTTGATTCCACCGCGGCGGAGATGTTCGCCGGCTTTGTCCTGCCGAAGTTCGGTCCCGGGAACGGAGCGTCGGCGTTGACGGCTGTTCTGCGTGCCTCGGAGCGCCTGGGCCGGATTCTCTGGGCTATGCCCGTGCTGGAAAGCCCCGAGGTCATCTTCAGGGAGAGCCGAGCGGGGGCGTTGTCGGGAGTCCGGGAGCTCGTCGACAAACATTCCGACGTTGTGCTGGCGGTCCGCCTGGGTGCTACTGATCTTTGTGGTTTGTTCGGGTTGCGACGGAACCGGGATCTGACGATCTATGACATCGCGGTGGTCCGAGACTGCATTGCCGACATCGTCAACGTGTGTGCCCGCGGCGGCGATCATGTGGTGAGCGGCCCGGTATGGGAATATTTCGCCCAGCCCGAGCGCCTGTTCGTCAGTTCCCTGCGGGTCACCCCGTTCCAGGAGGCTGATCTGATCGACGACAGCGAGGACGGTGCCCGGATGCGGTTACGTCTTGTCTCCGCCGATCTTGACCGGCTCATCCGCGAGGTGGTTCTCGACAAGGCGAACGGATTGCTGGGCAAGACGGTGATCCATCCCAGTCACGTTCCTGCTGTGCACGCTCTGCATGTTGCCAGCCATGAGGAGTATGTGGACGCCATGGCGATTCTCGCGGAGGATGCCGGCGGGGTACGGCCCAGTTGGTATGCGAACAAGATGAACGAGCTGGGACCGCACCGGACCTGGGCCGAAGCGGTACTGCGGCGGGCTCGGGCCTTCGGTGTCCTGCGGGAAGGCCACACATTCGTCGATGTTCTGGCCGCAACCGGGGCGTCATGAGGCCCGGATAACGTACGGCTCGTGCATGGATTGTGCCCGGGTGACAACGGCGGTGAAGGCGGAGGTCGTGTGAGCCTGGCGGGCTACAGCGGGCACTGTTCGGACGGCATGAACTGGTTGTGGGACGAACTGGGGCTTGACATCAGGATCAGATCCGACGTGGTGGGTAAGGGTCTGCACGGGTTGGTCGGGCTCGCGTTGCGGCGGAACCCGCTGCGGGCGCACCTGCTGGTCAGTCGGGTTCTCGGCAAACATCTCCCGGTGCGTCCGCGGGAATCGCTCGCGGCTGGTCGCCTACTGGCGGCACAGGCATGCGATGGTTTCCCCGGCGCAGGGGGCGAGCCGATGACGCCGGGGCCGCTGGTGGTCGGATACTGCGAGACTGCCACGTCGCTGGGCCATACGGTGGCGGACGGTATTGCGGGGTGTGACTATATGCATACGACCCGTCGGGTGGTCCCCGGTGCCACCCCCCTGCTTGACTTCGACGAGGCGCATTCCCACGCCACGTTCCACTGGCTCATGCCGACCGATCCCGAGTTGGTACGGGCACCGCGTCCGCTGATCCTGGTGGACGATGAGCTCTCGACCGGCCGGACCGCGCTGGGAACGATCAAGGCGTTGCACGCCTTCGCGGCGCGGCCGTCCTACACCGTGGCGACGCTCTTCGACGCCCGGCCAGCGGAGTCCCGCCGTGCGTTCAACGAGCTTGCGGACCGTCTCGGCGTTTCTGTGCGGGTGGTGTCGCTGTTGGCCGGGGAGCTGGTGCTGCCGCCCGATGTGGCCGTGCGGGCGCAGCGGCTGCGGGCCCGCCACGGGGACGGCGGCCTCGGTGCTGATCCGCCGGACGTGCCCACCTGGCGTCATCCCGTCCGCTTCGTGCGGCCCGACTGGCCGGCCGAACTTCCCGACGGTGCGCGCCATGGCTGGTCGCAGGCGGACGGGGCCCTGCTCGACAGGGCCATCCCGCTGGTCGCCGGTGAGATTGCCACAGTGTTGACCAATGCGTCTGGACGCATTCTCCTGCTTGGTACTGAGGAGTTGATGTACACGCCGTTGCGGATCGGGGCTGCCCTCGACGAAATCGTGCCCGGTGACGTGGTTTTTCACTCGACGACCCGTTCGCCGGTCTACCCGATCGACGCCGAAGGCTATGCGATCCGCTGCGCGCTGACGTTCCCGGCGCCGGATGATCCCGCGCGGGTGAGCCATGTCTACAACGTCCGGCCGGGTTTGTACGACGACATCGTCGTCGTGGTCGACTCGGCCGCCAACGGTGGGGGCGCGGAAGCCGACGTGTCCGGGATGGTCGGGATGCTGCGTCGGTGCGCGCCGGTGACCGTGGTCACGATACCGACACGAGGCCCGGATGGGCGTCCGATGACCCGGCAGGCCGGGCGGGTGGCAGGGGGAATGTGTTGAGCGACGGCACGGTGCTGGGAGCCATTCCGGGCACGGTAGGTTCGGGATCCTATGATCCCGCGGATGTGACCTTTTTGTTGAAGGATCTCAGCGACATCCCGCTGGAACGTCCTACCGAGGACCGCGAGGAGGACTTTTCCAAGGGACGCCATTACTCTGAGGACCTGCCCGTCGAATACGAGCCCTCGGATTCCTATCTTGCTCTTTTTGAAAGCGCGCTCATCCGTTCGGCGGAGCGGGTTGCCACCGCGGTCGGGGTAGCCACCGAGCTTGTGCTTGCGAGAAAGGAGAAGCCGGTCATCGTGTCGCTCGCGCGGGCCGGAACGCCCGCCGGCATCCTTATGCGGCGCTGGGCCCGGTGGAAGCACGGGCTCGAGCTGACGCACTACTCGGTCTCCATCATCAAGGACCGGGGGCTCGACGAGAACGCGCTGCGGTGGATTCTTGACCGCCATGACCGCCAGGCGCTCCAGTTCGTCGACGGCTGGACCGGCAAGGGCGCCATCCTGAAGGTTCTCCAGGCGGCGTCGGAGCAGCTCGGGGTGGACGGCTCCATGGCGGTGATCTCGGACCCGGGCCACTGCACGTCGCTCTACGGCACCCGGGATGACTTCCTCATCCCGCACAGCTGCCTGAACTCCACGGTCAGTGGGCTGGTGAGCAGAACCGTGCTGAATTCGACGCTGATCGGTCCGGCCGATTTTCACGGAGCCAAATACTATCGGCAGCTGGCTGACCGGGATTATTCCCGCCGGTATGTCGACACCGTCGTGAACGCCTTTCCCGCCGTATCGGCAGCGGTCTCGCGCGGTCTGGGCCAGGCGGAGGACCGAACCCCGACCTGGGCCGGCTGGCGCGCTGTCGAAATGTTGGCGAAGGACTACGGCATCGCGAATATCGGCCTTGTCAAGCCCGGGGTCGGCGAGACTACCAGGGTTCTGTTGCGACGAGTGCCCTGGAAGGTTGTCGTCGCGCCCGACCGGTTGGCGGAGCTGGCTCATGTCCTGTCGCTCTGCGCAGCCAAAGGAGTGGATGTGGAGGAAAGAGCCGATCTGCCGTATTCCTGCGTCGGGATCATCAGGCCGATCGAGGGCAGGCCTGACCGGGCGCTGTTCAATGTACCGTCCTGACATTTAGAGCGACCGGCAACAGGGGACGCGGCGTCGCGGGGCTCGGGCACGCACCTCGCGTCATCGCTCCCCGTCCATCGCTGCGCGAGGCACGGGTACCCCGGCTCCGTCGGTCGACACCCGACACCTCCGGTGCCTCCCTCCTCCGCCTCGCGATGCACGCACCCCAGCCCCGCTCCTTGATCCACGCCCTTACTGCCGGGCGCTCTTAGCGGGCGTTGAACAGTCGGCACGTTCCAGCTCGTCCAGCATTTTCATGATCATATTTCTTTGTCTGATCGGACCGCGGGTCCGGGTCACAGCGCGCAGTTCTGCGACGGTGGTCAGGCGTTGGTACACGGCGGCTGCGAGGACGGCGTGGGAATTCTGCGGCCCCGTCGCCCAGTTGGCCATGTCGACAACGGAACGGGCCAGCCGGGTTCGTGGCGGATACAGCGCCGGACACAGGTCCATGGGGCCGAGCCGGGCGCTGTGGTGGATGACAACGCCGGGGCGCGGGCTCGGCCGCCGCTGTGGCGGTACCAGGACGGTGACGTTCTCCTCGGCAAACCCGTGCAGACCGCCGAGAGCCGCCGCGCACGCACCGCCGAGAACAGTCCCGGGGCCGATGGACTCGACCACGCACCACAACAGCTGCATACGGGTGAGCGGCTCGGGTCGGGTTAGGAGGACCCCGGGCATGGGCAGCTGCCATTGTCCGGCTTTGACCCGCCATCGAATTGTCGACCGGCTTGTGCCAGCCGCCCTGGCAGTGCGGGTCGCGATAACGCCGCACTGGTTGTCGGCTGTCTTCTGCCAGGAGTGCTGGCCGGGGCCCGGGGCCATGCACACAAGCCTCGCCGATCCGCGAGTCGAACGGAACACCGTCTGCCGGGCTGTGGAAAATTCGCGGGCGGAGCCCCCGGCTGTGGACGAACGGTCCACCCGCCGGGCCTGTCACCCCCGGTTCTCACAACCGGTTCTCACCCTCGGTTCTCACAACCGGTTCTCACCCTCGGTTCTCACAACCGGTTCTCACCCTCGCGGGCGCCGGCGGTGCAGTCATCCTCCAGATCCATCTTGTCATCGTGACGGGTGGTCGCCGTGTGCGTACGGTGGCTTCTCGTAATGGTGTGGATCGTTCGGGTATCCGCGTCGTACAGTCTGGCCATCGACACACGACCTCCGCCGCTGTCGGCGGCCGTGACTCCTCCGCCGCCGTCGCGTTGGCTGGTCGCCTGCGATCTTGATCAGACGTTGATCTACAGTCGGAGTTCCTTCCGGCTCGCTGCAGGCAGCGGCGAACCCGCGCTGGTGACTGTTGAGCGGATTGACGGCCAGCCGGCCGCCTTCTGTACCGCGCGGGCCGCCGAACTGATCGCGCGGCTGGATGCCGTGGCCACTCTCGTCCCGGTCACCACGCGGACGCGGGCCCAGTACGCGCGAGTGGATCTCGGTGTGCGTCCCAGGTTCGCGATCACGACGAACGGCGGCCACCTACTGGTGGACGGCCGTCCGGATGAGGACTGGGCGGCCGGGGTCCGCGCCCGGATCGAGGCAGCGGCGGGCCCGCTCGCCGGCGTCCGGGCCGTGGCTGAGCGTCTCGCCGCCGACGGCTGGGTCAGGGTCACCCGGGTTGCAGACGACCTGTTCGTGTATCTCGTCGCCTATGAGCGTGCCGGGGTCCCCGATCTCCGCGAGATCGCTGCCGACCTTGCCGCCGACGGATGGCTCCTGTCCATCCAGGGACGCAAGGTCTACCTCGTGCCGGCCGTTCTGACCAAGGAGGCGGCGCTCGCCGAAGTGGTGCGCCGGGTCGGGGACGTCGGCCTGGCCGCGGCGGGTGATTCGCTGCTCGACCGCGGGATGCTCGCCGGCGCGGACGTCGCTGTTCGTCCCGCCCATGGTGAGCTGCACGACAGTGGCTGGACCGCCGCGAATCTGCGGATCACCGCCGCGGCCGGACTGCTGGGCGGGCAGGAGCTGCTGGAGATTCTCGCCGCGCAGCTCCCCGTGGGTTGACCGGCGCGCGCGCCGCATTTCTGCTTACCACTTCTGCTTACCACTCGGCCGGCTACTTCTCCGTCGCCCTGCGCCGCATCGCCCCTGTGCTGCGTTCCGTAGTCGTCATGTCGCGTGTCGTGGCCATCGCGGTTGGCCGGGTTCAGGTACGGTACGGTACTGTATTGAAAATGATCGGACGTCGAGAGGGGTTGGGGATTGAGATGATCTCTCTGCCGCCGTGTGGCCGATCCCCGGGTCGACCCCGGGATGATGCCCGCGAGCAGGCCATTCTTGATGCCGCCCTCGAGCTGCTGGTCGAGGTCGGTTACGAGCGGATGAGCATGGTCGCCGTTGCAGCCCGGGCGCGGGCGAGCAAGGCGACGATCTACCGGCGGTGGGCCAACAAGGACGAACTCGTCATCGAGGCCATCCGCCGGCGGGGCGGGGGCGATGAGATCGTCCCCGCCGACACCGGCAGCCTTCGCAGTGACCTCATGGACGCCGTGTCTCAGATGGTCGACCACGTGTCCCGGCAAGATGCCGCGCTGGTCGCCGGGGTGTTACTGGCCATGCGGGAGTCGCCCGACCTCGCGGTGGCGCTGCGGGTCCAGATGATCGAAGAAAAGCGCTGGATCGCCGATCTCATCGTGCAGCGCGCGATGGACAGGGACGAACTGCGTTCGCCCGCCGCCGCCGAGGTCTTTCGCGAGCTGGCGCCCGCACTGCTCTTCGCTCGGCTGCTCATCACCGGGGATCCGCTTGACAGCGCATTCATCGAACATATGATCGACGATGTGCTGCTGCCGCTCATGACCTCGGCGCGCGCCGAGGGCGACTGAAGCTGGATTTTCTGACACCGGATTCCCTGACACCGTGTCCGGCCGCGCGTCCACCGGCGCCCGAATATTCCGTCATCTTCGGATTGGCTGGTCAAGGAGCATTAGTGACTACGACTGTTGAACGCCCATATGGAAGCATCGGAGCGCAGGCCGGGGGTGGCGTAGACTCCCGGCGATGGCTTGCGCTCGCGATCATTGCAGTGGCTCAGCTGATGATAGTGCTCGACGCGTCCATCGTGAACATCGCCATGCCCAAGGCCCAGGCTGATCTGCACATTTCCGTGGCTGATCGGCAGTGGATCGTCACCGCGTACACCTTGGCATTCGGTGGCCTGCTGCTTCTCGGCGGCCGGATCGCCGACTTCATCGGGCGAAAGCGCGCCTTTGTCGGTGGTCTGCTCGGTTTCGCCACGGCATCGGCGATCGGTGGCCTCGCTCCGGACGCCTCGTTCCTGTTCGCCGCCCGTGCGCTGCAGGGAGCATTCGCCGCGGTTCTCGCGCCGGCAGCGCTCTCCCTCATCACGGTCACGTTCACCGAGACCAGAGAACGTGCCCGCGCATTCGGTGTTTATGGTGCGATCGCCGGTGGCGGCGCCGCGCTCGGGCTCATCCTCGGCGGCGTGCTGACCGAGTACACCTCCTGGCGCTGGTGCCTGCTGGTCAACGTCCCGATCGCACTGCTCACAGCCGCCGCCGCACTGCCGATCGTGGGGGAGAGCCGGGCCGAGGGCAAAGCGCGCTACGACATTCCCGGGACGCTGACCGTCACCGCCGGGCTGGTCAGCCTGGTTTACGGTTTCACCAAGGCGGCTGAGGACGGCTGGAGCTCGGCGGTCACGCTCGGGTTCCTCGCGGCGGCAGCCGCGTTGCTGGTCGGGTTCGTCATCGTCGAGGCACGCAGCGCTGCGCCGCTTCTTCCGCTGAGAGTGATCTGGGAACGCAACCGCGGCGCATCCTTCCTGTCGTCCCTGCTCATCGGTGGCGGCCTGTTCGCCATGTTCCTTTTTCTCACCTTTTATTTCCAGGTGAGTCTCGGATACAGCGCGCTGCGGACCGGATTCGCCTTCCTGCCGTTCAGCGCTGGGATCATCGTGTCAGCCGGGCTCGCCAGCCAGCTCATGCCGCGTACCGGGCCCAAGGTCCCGATGGTCGCCGGAACCGTGCTCACGGTGGTCGGTCTGTTCACGTTGACCCAGATCGGTCTCGACACCAGCTATGTCAGCCACGTCCTGCCCGGTGAGCTGCTCATGAGCATCGGCCTTGGCCTGATATTCGTACCGATGTCGAGTCTTGCGCTCATCGGTGTCGAGCCCCATGACGCCGGTGTGGCCAGTGCCCTGGTCAACGCCACCCAACAGGTCGGTGGTTCGCTGGGAACGGCACTGCTCAACACGGTGTTCGCCACCGCGGTGACGAACTATGTCATCGACCACGGCGCCAGCCCGCAGAGCACGGCCCAGGCACAGATCTCCGGTTACACGACGGCGTTCGTCTGGGGCGCGGTGCTGATTCTGCTCGCGTTGGCGACCATTGTCGTCCTCGTCCGGGCCGGAAAGGACGAGGTGCCGGCGCAGGCGGGTGCCGTACACGCGGGGTAGCGTGCCCGGTGGCGTGCCCGGATCGGGCAGGGCCGGGCCCGCCACCGTGGCGGGATCCTGTGGGTTGTCGGCACTTCGTGGTACACCCGGATGCGGATGAAATGGCAGCCGGACGCAGGAGGACCCATGACCAGCACCGCGGACGGCACCGGTATCACCGGCACCGACCAGACCGAGACCAGCGTCGCAGGCAGGGGTCTGGAACATGAGCTGGAGCGGATGCTGTCGGTCGACCGCTTCGATCCGCCGGCCGATTTCATCCCCCGGCAGGCTTATGCGGCCGATGTCGACTCGGCCGCCGCCGACCCGGTGGCTTTCTGGGCGGACAAGGCCCGGACCCTGCTGGCATGGGACGTCCCGTTCACGACCGTGCTCGATGATGAGAACCCGCCTTTTTACCGCTGGTTCACCGACGGCCGTCTCAACGTCTCGGCGAACTGCCTGGATCGGCACGTGGCAGCCGGCCGCGGTGAGAAGGTCGCCTTCCACTGGGTCGGTGAGGAGGGCGAACGACGGGCGCTGACCTACACCGACCTGCTGGCCGCGACCCAGCGGCTGGCCAATGGGCTCAAGAGCCTAGGGGTCGGCCGGGGCGACGTTGTCGGGATCTTTCTGCCGATGATTCCCGAAGTCGTGGTGGCGATGCTCGCCTGCGCCCGGATCGGCGCCGTCCACAACGTCGTCTTCGGCGGGTTCGCCCCGTCCGCGGTCCGTGAGCGGATGGAGGTCTCCGCGGCCAAACTGTTGATCACTGTGGACGGCGCCCGCCGCAAGGGGCGGACGGCGGCGGTCAAGGAGGCGGTGGACGCCGAACTCGGCGAGGTGAAAACCCTTGAGCACATCGTCGTGGTCCGTTCGACCGGCATACCCGCCCCGATGCTCGCCGGCCGGGACGTCTGGTACGACGAGCTGTGCGAGCGGGTCGACCCGGTGTGCCCGGCCGAGCCGATGGATGCCGAACATCCGCTGTTCATTCTCTACAGCTCCGGCTCCACGGCCAAGCCCAAGGGCATCCTGCACACCACCGGGGGATACCTGACCGGGGCGACCTACACCCACCGGCTCGTCTTCGACCTTGACCAGGCCTCGGACGTCTACTGGTGCTCGGCCGACGTCGGCTGGATCACCGGGCATTCCTACATCGTCTACGGGCCGCTGTCCAACGGCGCGACCAGCGTGATGTTCGAAGGCGCTCCCGATTATCCCGACCGGGACATCTGGTGGAAGATCATCGATGAGTTCAAGGTCACGATTTTCTACACTGCTCCGACGGCGATCCGGACGTGCATCAAGTGGGGCCCGCAGTACCCGGGCAGGCACGACCTGTCCTCCCTGCGACTGCTGGGCACCGTGGGCGAGCCGATCAATCCGAAGGCGTGGCTGTGGTACCACAAGGTGATCGGCGGTGGGCGTTGCCCCATCGTCGACACCTGGTGGCAGACCGAGACCGGTGCGATCATGATCTCTCCGGTGCCGGGTGTGACGTCGACCAAGCCTGGTTCGGCCACGACCGCGTTGCCCGGGATCTCACCGGCACTGCTGTCCGAGGATGGCGCGCCGATCACCGAGGGCACCGGCATCCTAGTGATCACCAAGCCGTGGCCGTCGATGCTTCGGACGCTCTATCGGGACGACGAACGGTTCGTGCAGACCTATTTCTCCCGATTCGGTCGGAGCGTGTATGTCGTCGGTGACGCGGCCCGGCGCGATGCCGACGGCTATTTCTGGATCATCGGCCGGATCGACGATGTGATCAATGTGTCGGGCCACCGCCTGTCGACGGCCGAGGTCGAGTCGGCGATCGTCGCCCACGAGGCGGTGGCGGAGGCTGCCGTCGTCGCCCGGTCCGACGACCAGACCGGCCAGGCCATTGTTGCTTTTGTCACATTGGTTGGGGATCGTGTCGGCGACGATGCGATGGTAGACGAGATCCGCGACCATGTGGCCGCGCGAATAGGGAAGCTGGCCCGTCCCAAGCAGGTGATCTGGGCCGACGACCTCCCGAAGACACGCTCAGGGAAGATCATGCGGCGGCTGTTGCGGGACATCGCCGAGGGGCGCGAGCTCGGCGATGTCACGACTCTGCGCGATCCGATGGTAATGGGGGCTTTGTCCGCGAAAGTCGCCGCAGCCGGCCCGGACGAGTGAACAGGGGGTTCGGGGCGTCGGGTGGCCGAGGGCCCGGCTGCATCCTGGCCTGCCGACACCCGGGTGGATTCCGGCGCTCGGCGGTGTCTAGGCTCACAACTTCGTGAGAGCCCTTCGACGCTTCACCGTCCGTGCACAGCTCCCCGAGCAACTCCTCCCGCTCGGCGAGCTTGTGCTGAACCTCCGCTGGTCATGGCACCCGGAGACACTCGATCTTTTTGAGTCCGTTGATCCCGAACTGTGGCGCTCCTGCAAAGGGGATCCGGTTCGCTTGCTCGGCGAGGTCGACCACGAGCGCCTTGAGACCCTGGCAGCTGATCGCCGCTTCATCCGCCGCCTGCACGACGCCGCCGAGGACCTGCAGGAATACCTGACCGCTCCACGCTGGTACCAGGCGCTGCCCGATGCCCCGAGGGCGATCGCCTACTTTTCCCCGGAGTTCGGCATCACCGAGGTGCTGCCCCAGTACTCCGGCGGCCTGGGGATTCTCGCCGGCGACCATCTCAAGACCGCCAGCGATCTCGGGGTGCCGATCGTCGGGGTGGGTCTTCTCTACCGGGCTGGCTATTTCGTGCAGTCGCTGTCCCGGGACGGCTGGCAGCAGGAGCGGTATCCCGGCATCGACCCCCACGGCCTGCCGCTGACCCAACTCATCGATGCCTCGGGCGCTCCGGTCAAAATCGCGATCGGGCTTCCCGAAGGCCGCACCCTGCACGCGCAGATCTGGAAGGCACAGGTCGGGCGGGTGCCGCTGCTCCTGCTCGACTCCGACGTCGAGGACAACCAGCCGGCCGAGCGGGGTGTCACCGACCGGCTCTACGGCGGTGGCACCGACCATCGCCTGCTCCAGGAGATGCTGCTGGGAATCGGCGGGGTTCGGGCGTTGCGGGCCTACTCGGCGGTTTCCGGTGCCCCGACTCCGGAGGTTTTTCACACCAACGAGGGCCACGCGGGTTTCCTCGGCCTGGAGCGCATCCGCGAGCTGACCGAGACCGGCCTGAGCTTCGACGAGGCGTTGGAGGCGGCCCGCGCCGGCACGCTGTTCACGACCCACACTCCGGTGCCCGCGGGAATCGACCGGTTTCCCAGGGACCTGGTGGCCCGTCACTTCGGCGGGGACAACGCCTGGCCGGGCGTGCCCGTCGACCGCGTGCTGGATCTCGGCGCGGAGTCAGACCCGAACATGTTCAACATGGCCCACATGGGCCTGCGGCTGGCTCAGCGCTCCAACGGGGTCAGCAGGCTCCACGGAATCGTCAGCCGCGAGATGTTCTCGGGCCTGTGGCCCGGGTTCGACCCGGCCGAGGTCGCCATCGGTTCGGTCACCAATGGCGTCCATGCCGCCACCTGGGTATCGCGCAGCGTGATCGAACTTGCTGACCGGGAGCTCGGTCCATCTCCCCTCGAGGATGGCGGCGAGGGTTTCGCAAAGATCGCCCAGGTGTCGGACGACGCGGTCTGGTCGATGCGTCGAGAACTGCGTGAACGCCTGGTGACCGAGGTTCGGCGGCGGCTGCGCACGTCGTGGCTGCAGCGTGGCGCCGCACCCAGCGAGCTCGACTGGATCGACGGCGTGTTCGACCCGGCCATCCTGACGATCGGGTTCGCCCGTCGGGTCCCCTCCTACAAGCGTCTCACTCTGATGCTGCGGGACCGGGAACGGCTCACCCGGCTGCTGCGCCACCCGCAGCGCCCGATCCAGATGGTCATCGCCGGCAAGGCGCACCCGGCCGACGACGGCGGCAAGCAGCTCGTCCAGCAGATCGTGCAGTTCGCGGACTCCTCCGAGGTCCGTCATCGCATCGTGTTCCTGCCGGACTACGACATCGGGATGGCGCGTTTCCTCTACTCCGGTGCGGACGTGTGGTTGAACAACCCGCTGCGCCCGCTGGAGGCGTGCGGAACGTCGGGCATGAAGGCCGCGCTCAACGGTTGCCTCAACCTGTCCATCCGGGACGGTTGGTGGGACGAGATGTTCGATGGGCAGAACGGCTGGGCGATCCCCACCGCGGACGGTGTCGAGGACCCCGACCGGCGTGACGACCTCGAGTCGGTCGCCCTGTACGAGCTCCTGGAGAACACGGTCACCGCACGGTTCTACGACGTCGCCGGCGCGGGCGCGCCTCCTCGCCAGTGGACCTCGATGGTCAAGCACACCCTGTCCACGCTCGGCCCGCAGGTGCTCGCCACCCGGATGGTGCGCGAATACGTCGAGCGGTACTACCTGCCCGCCGCGGCCTCTGCGCGGGTGGCCGCGGCCGACGGGCTGCTCGGGGCACGCGAGCTCGCGGGCTGGAAGGCGCGGATCCGCCAGGCATGGCCAGCCGTGCGGGTCGTCAACGTCGACTCGGCCGGGCTCGGTGACACTCCCCAGGTCGGGCAGTCGTTGGTGGTCCGGGCAACTGTCGAGCTCGGTGGCCTGGACCTTGGGGACGTAGAGGTTCAGGCGTCCTATGGTCGCATCGACGAGGCCGACCGGTTGCTCGACTCAGCCACCGTCGGGCTGGCCCACACCGGTGCCGGCGAGGGCGGCGGGCTGCGCTTCGAAGGCACCATCCCGTTGCGGCGGACGGGGGCCTTCGGCTACACCGTCCGGGTGCTTCCGCGACATCCGCAGCTCGCTTCGCCGGCGGAACTCGGGCTCGTGGCGAATCCCGACTGACACTGCCGCCACCGGGTGGGGGGCCCGGTCGCACCCCGGCAGCCCCCCACCCGGTTATCCGGTGGCGCGCAGGAGCAGGACCGCGCGTCCGGTGACGTGGAGCTCCTGATCGGCGTCCAGGTGCCGGGCAGGTCCGTCGAGGGTGCCGGGGAAGCCGGCGAGGTCCTCGGCGGAGGTGTCCAGCAGCAGCTCGTAGGCGTTGGCCCACGGCTCACCCGGCAGGACGACGGCCACCTCACCAGGGTCGGGATGCAGGACGAGCAGGAAGCTGTCGCCGGTAACGGTGGCGCCGTCCGGCGTGCGCCAGGGCAGCGTCCGTCCGGACAGATGGGCCACGACCGTGTGGACCAGTGGTGAGTTCCAGTCGGCGTCCAGCATGATTGTTCCGTCGGCGCGAAACCAGGTGATGTCCGCGAGCGACCCGATGCTGGACGGGCCGCCGTGGAAGAACGCCTGGCGGCGCAGTGTCTGTGACGCCCGCCGCAGCGCCACCAGGCCGCTGACGAGCCCGAGCAGCATCGGATCGTCTCCGGCGGGGTCGGTCGGGGATGACGGGCCGCCGTCGGCCGGTTCGTCCACCGGCCCGTCCACCGGCCCGTCCGCCGGTCCGTCTGTCGGTGCGCCGGTGGGCCAGCGGAGCCAGGAGATCGCGTTGTCCTGGCAGTAGGCATTGTTGTTGCCGTTCTGCGAACGGCCGAACTCGTCCCCGGCGAGCAGCATGGGTACGCCCGCCGACAGCAGCAGCGTCGCGAGTAGCGCGCGGCGGGTGTGGCGCCGGCAGGCCAGCACGTCCGGATCATCGGTCGGGCCCTCCACGCCGCAGTTCGTCGAGTGGTTGAAGCCGTCGCCGTCGCGGTTCCCCTCGCCGTTGGCCTCGTTGTGTTTCTCGGCGTGGGAGACGAGATCGGCCAGGGTGAAGCCGTCGTGTGCGGTCACGAAGTTGACCGAAGCCCACGGCCGCCGGCCCGAGTGCTGGTACAGGTCGCTCGATCCGGTGATCCGGTAACCCAGCTCGGCCACACCGGACGCGCGCTGGGTCCAGGCCGCACGGACGGTGTCGCGGTAGTGGCCGTTCCATTCCACCCATGGCGCGGGGAAGGCGCCGACCTGGTAGCCGCCCCAGCCGACGTCCCATGGCTCGGCGATGAGCTTCACACCTGACAGCAGCGGGTCGGCGTGGATGGCGGTCAGCAGCGGCGCGGCCGGGTCGAATCCGTCGGGGTTGCGGGCGAGCGCGGTTGCCAGGTCGAACCGGTACCCGTCCACACCCATCTCGGTGACCCAGTAGCGCAACGAGTCCATGATCAATTTGATCACGTGCGGGGATGAGGTGTTCAGGGTGTTGCCGCATCCGGTCACATCCCGGTACCGGCGTGGATCACTCGGCTCCACCCGGTAGTACGTGGTGTTGTCCAGCCCGCGCAGCGACAGTGTCGGCCCGCGTTCGCTGCCTTCGGCGGTGTGGTTGAAGACCACATCCAGGATGACCTCGATACCGGCCGCGTGCAGGTCATGGACCATGGCCCGGAACTCGGCCACCGGATTGTCCGTGGCCGCGTAGCCCGGATGCGGGGCGAAGAAGCCCAGGGTGTTGTAGCCCCAGTAGTTGACCAGGCCCCGCTGCGACAGCGCCGGTTCGGAGAGGTTCGCGTGGACGGGCAGCAGCTCGACGGCGGTGACACCGAGGGTACGCAGGTGGTCGATGACCGCCGGGTGTGCCAGCCCCGCGTAGGTGCCCCGCTGGCCGGTCGGGACATCGGGGTGCCCGTGGGTGAACCCCTTCACGTGCAGCTCGTAGAGGACCGTGTCGGGCCAGGGTGTGCCCGGCCGGTTGGCGGCCGGGTCGGTACTGCACGGCCGGGGGTCGACGACCACGCATCGCGGGACGAAGGCCGCGGAGTCGCGCCCGTCCGAGCCGTCCGAGTACGGGTCGGTCTCGTCGAAACCCGAGATCGCTGGATGCAGGACAAGACCGCCGGTCAGCATGCGGGCGTATGGATCGACGAGAAGCTTCGCCGGGTTGTAGCGCAGGCCACGGTCGGGGGCGTACGGCCCGTGTGCGCGCAGACCGTAGCGCTGGCCCGGCCCGACACCAGGCAGGTAGCCGTGCCATACCCCGCCGTCACGTTCAGGTAGCCGGTAGCGATTCTCGATGCCCTGGCCGTCGAACAGGCAGATCTCAACCGCGGCGGCATTGGGGGCTGCCACCGCAACGTTGACACCGGATCCGTCCCAGTGCACGCCGAGCGGGTCGGACGACCCGGGTAGGGCGCGGTGGGACAGATCCACGATGCCTCGGACCGGGGACAGCGTCGTCACGTCCGTCACGGTAGCTGTCGAATGATGCAGGCGCTCGCAGTAGGAGATCACCTCACGTGGCGATCGGAGGCCGGGGTCGATGTCGGACTGTGATCATGACGTATCCGTGAAGATCAGGCGGTTACGGCCTAAGGTGCGTCAGGGGTCCGGAAAGCGCGGCACCGATCCCCGGTACTGATCCGAAGTAGTGGTCCGCAGGAGCGATTCGCGGTAGTGATCCGCGGTGGTGAGCTGAGGAGGTCGGCCGGTGGCGGTCGTGCACTTTGAGGTCGACAACGCAATAGGCACGATCAGGTTGGACCGGCCTCCGATGAACGCGATTGACAGCCAGCTCACCGGCGAGCTGAGGGTGGCAGCGGCGCAGGCGGCGGCCCGTTCCGACGTTCGGGCCGTCGTGCTCTACGGCGGTCCCAAGGTGTTCGCGGCCGGAGCCGACATCAAGGAAATGACCCCGATGGGCTACGCCGAGATCCTGGCGTGGGTCAGTGAACTCACCGCAACCTTCGAGCAGGTGGCCCGTATCCCCAAGCCCGTGGTCGCCGCGGTGACCGGATACGCCCTCGGTGGCGGGCTGGAGCTCGCCCTGTGTGCCGACTTCCGGGTTTTCGGTGACGACGCCAAGGTCGGGCTGCCCGAGATCCTGCTCGGAGTCATCCCAGGCGCGGGCGGGACGCAGCGGCTGCCCCGGCTGATCGGCGCAGCCAGGGCCAAGGACCTGATATTCACGGGTCGCCAGGTGCGCGCACCCGAGGCCAAGGAGATCGGTCTCGCCGACCGGGTGGTGGCCCCGGACGACGTCTACGCCGAGGCTCTGCGCCTGGCCGGCCGGTTCACGCAGGGGCCGTCGCTGGCGCTGCGGGCGGCCAAGGTGGCGATCGACGACGGTTTGGACGTTGGACTGTCCGACGGGCTACGGCTGGAGACCGCGGTGTTCACCGGGCTGTTCGGGACCGAGGATAAGCGCATCGGCATGGAGTCCTTTGCCGAGCGGGGCCCGGGCAAGGCGGACTTCGTCGGCCGTTGACGGTGACCGGTTGCCGACGCTCACCTGCCGACGCTGACCTGCCGACGCTCATCGTTGCCGGTCGGGTGTGGCGGGTCCGGTGTCGCGCAGGTGACGTCCTCGCGTTCGAGCGTAGGGCTGTCGTGGGGCGACGGGGCGCTCTACTATGACGCCTGACATCCCGCTTCGGTCGACAATGCGACCGGGGACGGGCGCCACGAGAGGTGGGGGATGGCCGAAGCCGACGAGGTTGTCAGCATCCGGAAGCCGTCGGTGAACGCCGTTCCAGACAGTGGACGGATTCGCCTGCCAGGGCTCGATCCGGACGCGTTCCGACATCCGCTTGACCGGCGGGCCACCCGTACGTTGAAGCGCCTTCCCGGGTTCGACCGGGTCGTGGCCAAATACATCGAATGGGGTGTCGAACGTACCCAGTACGTGGAGAATACGGCATCGAGCGTGAAGGTCGGTCCCCGCCAATTTCCGGGGATCCACGCCATACTGCGCGAGACGTGCGCGATTTTGGACGTTCCAGAGCCTGAGCTCTACATCCGGCGTGGGCCGGTCGATGCCTATACGGCCGGGCACAACCATCCGTACATCGTGCTTTTCACCGATCTCATCGAGATCATGGATGACGATGAGCTGCTGGCCGTGCTCGGGCATGAAATCGGGCACGTCAAATGCGGTCACGTTCTATACGGGACCATGGCACGAATTGTCAGCGGGGCGATGGGCGCGGGAGTGGCCCGGCGGTCGAACGCCGTTGTCAACAACATCGCGGCCTTCGGCCTCGGGGCGGGGCTCGCGGCCTGGTCGCGCAAGGCGGAGCTGACCGCAGACCGGGCAGCGATGCTCGCGGTCCAGGATCCCGATCCATGCGTGCGGATGATGATGAAGCTGGCCGGCGGGGCGACCCGCTGGCTGGACCAGATGAACCCCGCCGCTTTTCTTGAGCAGGCGCGGTTGCTTGACGACATGGCCGAGCAGAGCAGGCTGACCCGGTTTCACCGCATGCGGATCCGGACCACCGGATCCCACCCACTCACGGTCGAGCGCGCCCGCTTTTTTGACCAGTGGCTGCGCGAGGACGAGCCCAGGAGGATCCTCGATGGGATCTATGCGGTGCGGGCCGGTAGTCGTGCATGCCTGACCTGCGTGAAGCCGGCGCGGCCGACCGAGAACTTCTGCACGGCCTGCGGAACCGGACTCGCGGTCTGGACCACCTCTGCCTAGCAGGACAGGGCGGGGTGCTGCCGAACGATGTGAATCCGGTGTTGCTCCCATCGCATCAGGTTCACATCGTTCGATGTGATGATCTCCCGGAACGGGTGCCGGAGTCAGCGCAGGGCGAGATCGACGATGAGGGGCTTGTGGTCGCTACCGAACGCCGCGCCCACCTGGTAGCCGGTGACGGCGAACTGCGGCGAGGCCAGGACGTGGTCGATGCGCAGCAGCGGCGGCAGCACCAGGTGGTTCGCGTTCCAGGTGGGTGTCCAGCCGGCACCGACCACGTCGTGGGCATCGCGAAGATGATCATTTAGCAGGCGTTGGAACGGTCGGTGGTCGCGGGTGGCGTTGAAGTCGCCTGCGAGCACCACCGGGATGGGCGTGCGGGCGACGTCGGCCCGCAGGTTGTCCAGTTGGCTGCGCCACCGAGGGGCGGAGCCGCCGTTGATCGGCGCGACCGTGTGGACAGCGAAAAGGCGGAACTGATGCGCCGCGTCCACCTGCACCGTCATCCGCAGTGACGGCAGGTCTGCAACCGACCGCAGCTCCGGCTCGACCAACGGAAAACGGGAGAACACCGCGATTCCGAACGGATTCGGCTGGGAACGGACATTCTGGTAAGGGAAAGCTGCCAGCGCCCCGGACTTCTCGACCGCAGCCAGGGTAAGGGGGGTGGCCTCCTCCAGAACGAGGATGTCGGGTCCCTCCGCGCGGATCTGGGTACCCAGCCGTCCGGCGTTCTCGTTCGTGTACAGCAGGTTCGCACTCATCATCCGCACTTTCACCGAGCCGGCGGGAGCGCTTTCGGGCTTCCCCGGCCAGAGCTCGGGTACGGTCCAGTACAGGTGGGCGATGATGACCAGCGTTGAGACGATCAACAGCCGGTTGCGTCGCAATGCGAAACTGACGGCCAACACCACATAGGCCGGCAGGAATTCGACCGGGGTGAAGGCGTTGATCCCCGAGTAGGGCCAGCTCAGCGCGTCATCCAGATGGAGGCCGCGGCCCAGCGTGATGACCCCGAGGCTGCCGACTGCCAGCCAGGAAAAAAAGATTACCAGAGTCCGCGGCGGAATCACCCCGGCGGCGCCGCGCTTCGATGGCACCACGTGGTCGTCGTCTTCGGGGTACACGGGCAGGTCAGAGCCGGTGTCCGAGTGCGGGGTCATGTTCATAGACTGCCGGCCGGGAGGTTCGTGGCCGGCGGCGGGGCCGACGGAGCGCTTTCAGTCATCGCCAGCCGGTCATCGCCAGCCGACAGGCGCGGCCGCGGCCGGCGTACGTCACAGGCACCGGCCGGCCGGCGTACCCGGCCGCGCCGGCCGGCCGCGTTGTATGTACCTGGCCGCGTTATGTACCCGGCCGCGTTATGCCACCGCCACCTCGGTGTGGCTCTCCGTGCGGGCGATCAGCGGTGCCGAGCGCGCCCGCAACTCCCGGACTGCGACGACATCGTCATGCCGGCTCAACCGGCGGTCAACCTCACGCAACTTGTCGGTGATCCGCGCCGAATCCAACTGGCCGGCGAGGTCAATCGCGCGGCTCGCCGCGTCCAGCGCGGCTTCGATGTCCGGGCCGTGCTGGCGCAGATACGACAGCGCGAGATCCGCCTCGGCATAGCTGCGGGTCCGGGTCCGGGAAGCAGGCGGGCGGGAACGGGATTCCAGCAGCAGGGGTTCGGCCGCCTTCGCCTTGCCGAGCAACAGAAAACAGTGGCCCTTGCATTCGGCCACGTCCACTTCGTCGTAGTGGGAGGCCCATTGTGGACCGTCACCAGGCTTCGCGCGTTCGAGTTCGTCCTCCATGTCGATCAGCGCCTGGCTACAGCCGGGCTCGTCGCCCATGCGGCCCAGTGCCCAGGCGTGTTTGTCGTGCAGCATCGCCCGGACCGTGGGAGACGCCGAGCCGTGGGAACGGTCGATGGCGGCCTTCGCCATGGCCAGGCTCTGCCGGTACTGACCGAGGCGGCCGGCCTGGTCGCTCATGGCGGACAGGATCCGGCTGGCGAGCATCGTGTCCCCGCTGTGTTCCGCGAGGCCCAGCGCTTGGATGTAGTAGCGCTGGGCAAGTGCCTGGCGGTCGCAATCCTGAGCGAGCCAGCCACTGAACTGGGTCAGTTCGGCGAGCGAGCTGAACAGGTCCGGCGTGTGGCGGTTCTCCAGCGCCGCTCTCGCGCGGTCGTGTAGGAAGGCGACCACCTGTCCGCGAATCTCGGCGCCGCCGTAGCGGGCGTCGAGCTTGCGGAAGGTCTCGGTCATATCTCTGATCATGGAGGCGGTCGGTACCGGAGGTACGATCTCGTCCCGGCTGATCGTTTCGACGACTCCGGTGAGGCTCGCCAGCACGGGGTCGGCGAAGGCGGCGGCGACGAAGACCGCTCCGTCGTATAAGAGGTCGCGTCTGCGCATATCTCGCCCCGAGAGTCCGGCAATAGTCCGAAGAGTGCCCGAGGGCTTTTCGGCTACGGCGAGCCCGAAGTCGTCGCCGTGATAGGCCTCGCCGCGCCAACCGAGATCGGATGGCGCGATGGGGTAGCCGACCAGCATCGACATCTCGGCGGCGGCGAGCTCAGCCACCATGGGGTCACGGGGGCGCATTCCGCGACGCCAGTGCCCTACCGTGGTACGCGCAAGACCGAGATCAACGTTTCGTTGTCGGCGCGCGCGTTCGTTGACCTGTCGGGCGAAGCGAGTGTCTGAGACGGACGCTTCGGCAAGTAACCGTCCGAATAGAGTTTGACGCGGTCCGCAGTTGATCGTTTCTTGATCGGCCGACGATTGTTGTCTGTTCATTGAGCCCCCGTAGCTCATTACGTGATATTTCATGATGCAATGGCCAGACGATGTGTTGCGAGACACAACGTAGTGGAGCTGTCACAATGATGGAAGGGGGCGTGCAGACGCGCGTGCGAATGCACGCACCAGGAGCCTGGCGTGCAGGATGGGTCGAGTGCGACCTGGGTCACGTCGACGATCATTGAGCGTGTCAACGACGCAGGTGCGACCATGTCAAGAGCAATGAAGACCCATGAATGTGGCTACGGAGGCCCCGAGGCGTGAACATCGTCGTCACCGTCAAGCAGGTTCCGGATACCTGGGCGGAGAAGAAGCTCGATCCCACAACCAGGACGACGGATCGCAAGAGCGTCGACAACGTCATGAACGAAATGGACGAGTACGGGGTCGAGGAGGCCCTGAAGATCAAAGAGGCTCATGGTGGCGAGGTGACGGTGGTCACCATGGGTCCCGAGAAGGCCTTGGAAACCGTGCGTAAGGCACTGTCGATGGGCGCGGACAAGGCCGTCCATATCACCGACGAGGCGCTGGCCGGCTCCGATGCCCTGCAGACGTCCGCTGCGCTCGCGAAGGTTATTTCAACGCTTTCGCCTGATATTGTTATCACCGCTACTGAGGCGTCCGATGCCCGAGGCGGTGTGCTGGGTGCGCTGCTTGCCGAGCGGCTCGGATTCCCGCAGCTGACCCAGGCCCGTAAGGTGACCGTCGACCCGGGCGCCGGCACAGTGCGGATCGAACGGCTGGCTGACAACGGCTACTTCCTCGTGGAAGCGTCCACACCTGTGGTTGTCGGGGTTGTCGAGAAGATCAATCAGCCGCGTTATCCGTCGTTCAAGGGCATCATGGCGGCGAAGAAGAAGCCGCTGACCACTCTGTCCGTCGCGGACGCGGGCCTGGATGCTGGCACGGTGGGCCTCGCCAACGCTGCGTCGACGGTGCTGGACGCTCAGGCCGCTCCGCCCCGTCAGAGCGGAACGATCGTCAAGGACGAGGGCGACGGTGGCACCAGGGCCGCTGAGTTCCTCGCCGCGCAGAAGCTGATCTGAGGGGTCTTGTCCGATGGCTGAGGTTCTAGTTCTCGTCGAGCATGCAGACGGCGAGCCGAAAAAAGTCACCGCCGAGCTGCTGACGCTCGCCCGGTCGCTGGGTGAGGCGTCCGCGGTCTTCCTCGGCGCGCCCGGAACGTACGCGAAAGCCAAGGACTTCCTGGCTCAGTACGGAGCGTCCACGGTCTACGTCGTCGAGTCCGAGGACGTCACCGACTACGTGGTGGCCCCGGTGGCTGAGGTCCTGGCCAAGCTGGTGACCGACAGGTCTCCGGTAGCGGTCCTGACCGCGGCCACCCCGGATGCCAGGGAAGCCGCCGCGCGCACGGCGGCCAAGACCGGGTCGGGCCTGATCTGGGACGCGGTCGGCCTCACGCCGGACCTGGCCGCTACCCAAGGCATCTTCGGTGGCTCCACGATCGTCACCTCGAAGGTCACCAAGGGGACGCCGGTCTTCGCGGTGCGGCCGAACACGACCCCACCGGTGGCTGCCCCGGGTACGCCGACCGAGGAGAAGGTCGACATCACGATCTCGGACTCCGCCAGGTCGGCGAAGATCCTTGACCGGGTTGTTGAGGCCAAGTCGGGTCGCCCCGACCTCACCGAGGCGCAGATCGTCGTCTCCGGCGGCCGCGGTCTGGGCGCCGCCGAGCACTTCGCCCTCGTCGAGAAGTTGGCGGACACGCTCGGCGCCGCGGTGGGGGCGTCCCGTGCGGCAACTGACGCCGGCTGGTATCCCCACCAGAACCAGGTCGGGCAGACCGGAAAGACGGTGTCGCCGCAGCTCTACATCGCGGTCGGCATCTCCGGGGCGATTCAGCACCGGGCCGGAATGCAGACGTCCAAGATGATCGTTGCGATCAACAAGGATCCGGAAGCGCCGATCTTCGAATTCGCCGACTACGGCATCGTGGGCGACCTTTTCAACGTCGTCCCGCAGCTCACCGACGCGATCGAGAAGCACAAGGCGTAAGAGCGTATCCCTGGGTAGGTGGCAGCGGTCGCCACAGCGACCGTTGCCACCTACTGTTCGGACGAATGTCGTCCAGCGGTAGGTGGCTTTCGTTGCCATAGCGACCGCTTCCACCGACCGCTAGCCGGTGAAGCCGGCGTCCACCGGCACGACAGCCCCGGTCAGTGCTCCGGCGGCGGGCGAGCACAGCCATGCGACCGCCTCCGCCACCTCGGCCGGGTCGAGGATGCGTCGTTGGAAGGCATGCCGGGCGAACTCGTCGACCCCGTCCAGGTCGTAGACCCGGGCCGTTTCGGCGAGCATCGTCGTGTCCATCGATCCCGGGCACACGACGTTGGCGGTCACCGCCGTGCCGGCCAGGTCCGCGGCCAGACTGCGGACCAGCCCGATGACGCCGTGCTTGGCCGCGCAGTACGCCGCCAGGCGTGCCAGCGGGCGGGTTCCGGCGGCCGAGGAAACCGCCACGAACCGGCCGGCCGGTGCCGCCAGCAGCGCCGGGACGGCCGCGCGGACCAGGTGGAACACACCGTCGAGATCGACGGCCTGCAGCATCCGCCAGGTCTGGTCGTCGGTCTCCCAGACCGGTGGCCCACCCGCGATCACCCCGGCGACCGCGATCGCGGCGTCGAGGCGTCCGAACCGGTCGAGGGCTGTCGCAACCGCGGCGTCGAGGTCGGTCTGGACCCGGACGTCGGCCCGCACGGCCACCGCCTCGGCGCAACCCGCAGCGACTTTCGCGAGATCCTCCCAGGCGGCGTACGGGTATCCGCCGTCCGTGGGAGCGGCCGGGCCGGCGGCACCGGTCGCGATGTCGGTGAGGACCAGTCGGTAGCCACGCTCGTCCAGGGCTGCCGCGACCGCGGCACCCAGACCTCGGGCCGCGCCGGTCACCACGGCGACCGGACTTCCCATCCCCGGGTCTTCCGTCACCGGTTCTCCTGCGGTCGGTTCTCGTCCCGGCGGCTTTCATCCCAGCGCGCGACGGCCGTGACCAGGTCGTCCACATAGGCGCGCAGTAGAAGCGCACCTTCGCCCGGCGACGCTCCGGTCGGGTCACCCAGCACACCCGAGGGGCTCAGCGACCCGACCCCACGGCGGATCAGCTCGGCGAGCGGCGGCGACGGTCCGGCGACGGCCCGGTCGAGACGTACCAGGCCGGGCGCCAGGTGCAGCATGAGGGACGTCTCGATTCGTCCCGCGTGCAGGTCCGTGTCGCCGGCCGGTATCCCGAGATCGGTGGCACGAGCCGACCGCGGTGCCCAGGCGAGCACGTGGCGTCCCTCCGAGCGCAGCAGCGTGACCGCTTCCCGCAGGGCCGGGGCGTTGCCGCCGTGCCCGTTCACGAACACCACGCCGGACGCCGTGATGTCGGCGGAGCGGGCGATTTCAACGGCGGCCAGCGCGAGGACGCGGTTGCCCAGCGACAGTGTCCCGGGGAAGTCCGCGTGTTCGCCGCTCGCGCCGTAGGCCAGGGCCGGGGCTGCAAGGACACCGGGCAGTCGCGAGGCCAACCCGTCCGCGAGCGCCCGCGCGATCCGGGTGTCGGTGTCGAGCGGCAGGTGCGGTCCGTGCTGTTCGGTGCTTCCCAGCGGCACGGCGACCAGTGGTGACTGGTCGCGAAGCTC
>NZ_CAUVXP010000030.1:39846-44301 GCF_963555955.1 Protofrankia sp. Cas3 | reverse complement strand
GTTACCGGTTTCCTGTTCCCATCTGTGCTGATATCCCCCGGCCAGGGCGGTCGCGGTCGCCTCCCGCGGGTCGAGGATGGTGGTGATCAGGGCGATGACCTCGTGTTTCCCGTCGCCTTCCCGGTCGGGGACGTCGTACTCGACGAGGCGGGCGTAGCGGGCCTTCGCCGGGTCCAGCGGCGTGCCGGCCCGGGCTGCGGTGAGCAGCGCGTCGCGTGCCTTCCCGGTGATCGTCGGGTTGATCAGGACCGTCAGGTAGGAACCGTCGGGTAGTGCCGTCAGCGGCGGCAGCCGCAGGGTGGCCTTGACTCGCCACAGCAGCGCCGCGCCGGTGTCCGCGGCCGTGCACCAGTCCGCCCAGGAGTAGAAGTTCCGATCCGCCAGCAGCAGCCAGTCGGACTCCAGACGCGGGTAGAGGCTGCGGGCGAGGGCCTGCTCGCTGGCGACCTTCGTTCCGCCGGCCGGGCCGAGGGCGGCGAGGACCACCGCGTGCGAGGCGCACTCGGACACGGTCACCGCGCGGACCTTCGGTAACACCCCCGGCGCGTCGTCGCGGCCAGCCGGCAGGCCGAACGCGGCGATGTTGTCCTTGGACGCCGGCGCGTCCCACGCCAGCCCGTCGATGCTCATCAGCCGCCACGGGCCGAGAAACGCCCCGACCGTGTCCAGGTCCGCGACCGGCGCCGCGACCTGGGAGAACAGTTCCGCCAGCGGCGCCGCGCCGAGCCGCTGGCGGGCCCTGGTCAGCCCACCCGAGGTCGGTTCCCAGGCCGGCGAGGTGACGTCGAGGTCGTCGAGGGTCCCGGCCAGCCGGCGTGCGACCGCCTCGTAGTCGTCGTCCGCGAACAGCGCCAACGCCATCACGAAGTAGGCCACCACGTGCGGCGGGATCGTCGCGTCGCTGCGCCGGGCGCCCTTCCCGGTCGCCTCGATCGCCTCGATCGCCTCGTCGACCGCATCGCGCGGCACGAACGACGCCAGGACCCCCAGCGAGATCCGGTCCGTCAGCCGGCTGCCCGCCACCGCTCCAGTGTCCGTCACACCCCACGATCATGCCGTCAACCAGGCAGAACTACCGCAAACGACACACCGGGCACGACCAAGATCTAACTAGCGTCAGTGGCATTGAGTCCAGGCCAGCGCGGGATTATCGACCAAGGCCAGTTCGACGATCTGGAACGCAGCCGGGAGTCACTCGAGGAGCTGCCCTACACCTTTCGTTATTGGTACCGGTGCGACGAACCCGACTGCCACGGACACAAACATTCGATCCTTGACTGGGAGATCGGCGCGGCCTTTCGTGCTTGGCGGGCCCGCTACACCGACGAGCAGACCCTGCTTGACAAGATCCACGAGAAATGGTTCGGGCAGCTGACCAGTGACCAATACGACACCTACTTCTTCGTCGGCAACGCCCGCCAGTACCCGTCGGCGTTCATGGTCCTCGGTGTGGCCTCGCCCCCCACACGAACGCAACTTACCTTGTTCTGACCGAGATGACCAGCGAGTATTTCTTTACTTGTTTGATCATGGTTGGTATGCTGCCATGCTGCCATGGTGCCTGGACGGACAAGCAGCGCCACTCTCTTTTATGCCGAGATTGTTTGGTGACTCGGCGCGTACCTGCGGCGTCTACGTCGGGAACACGGGCTGACCCGTCAGACCCTCGCCGACGCAGCCGGCATCTCGGCGATGACCCTCGCCCGCTTGGAGCAAGAACGCACCACCAGCCCGGGATTGTTCACCGTCGCCGCACTCGCCGCCGTGCTCAACACCACCGTCGACGCCGTCCGCCTCAACGCTGTCAGCCGCCGACCCGGCTTCAGTAAGACCCGACTGCGCGACGGGCTCGCCGCCGCCGGCATCGATTACCTCCACCTGCGCGCTCTCGGCAACCCCCAGCACAATCGGGAGCCGTTCCGCACAGGCCGGGCCATCGAAGGCTGCCGCGCCTACCGACAGATGATCACTAGTTCGGATGCGGTCGCAGCCCTGACCGAACTCGGTGCGCGCGCCCGCAGCCATCCCACCGCCGTGCTTTGCGTCGAGAACGACGAGGCAGTCTGCCACCGCCAGGTCGTTCTCGACATCCTCACCCGCGGGGACCCGATATATCTGATTATCAAGCCGTCGCTACGCATAGTGAGATTTCGTGGAATGGCGCGTGGAATATGCGGGGAGTCCACGACCGTTCGCCGAGCGCTTTCGAGGGTTCGCGCCGCGAGGAAAGCGCTGGCAGCACGTCAAGATCGCCAAAGCAGACCTCTTAGGATCTGCCGCCCTAGGGCGTGGGGGTTCAAGTCCCCCTCCCGCACAAGCCTGGTCAGGGCCCCAGTTTCCCAGTGTTCCCAGGGGTTAGTGGTCGGCTGGACGATCAATCGTCCGCTCCGGCGGGGTCCGGTGACGTCCGATCGTCTCCGGCAATCTCCGACGATTCGCGGACCATGCGCGGCACAGAATGGGCCGGGGCCGCCGGACCGCCGATCCCGAGAGCGGCTTCGATTCGGCGGAGCTGGGTGTCGACGTCCCCGTCGATGCACTTCGCGTACACCCGGTAGAGGACCGCCACGGAGTGGCTGGCCCACTCCGCCACCTGGGTGCCCTGCACCATCCCGTTGAGCCAGGTCGATACGCAGGCATGCCGCAGGTCATACGGTGTCGCCACCGCCGGCCGGTCAGCAGCGCGACCGACTCGGCCCGGCGCAGCGTCGCCACCTCCAGCACCCGGCCGAGCTGCCCGAACCCGGCCCGCCGCGAGGTCACCAAAATCCAGCCGCCGCCCCCTGCCGGACGGAACCGGGCCACCTCCTGCGGGTCTTCTGGGTCGTCGAACGCTAGCAGCCACCTTGGATAGGGACCACTCAGCTCAATAGTTACGGCCCGTGTCCTTGACCATGGTTCGCGAGTCCTGTTACAAATCGACCGCCGGCCGTGATCGACGGTTGGCCGCAACTCCTTGTGGACACCTTGAGAGAGGCCGTAAATGTCATCGCCTACCGTATTCGCAGATGGGTTGGACTTCCCGAGCAGCCTGGCCTTCGACGACCGGGGCGGGGTGTATCTGGCTGAGTCCGGCCTCCCCTTCGGCGGCGCGGCGCCCGGTGGCCGGATCTGGCGGCTGAACCTCAATGCTGACGGGCAGTTACGTGAGCTCGTGGCCGACGGCCTGGCCCAGCCGGTGACCGGACTGCTCTGGCACCAGGGGGATCTGTACGTGTCCGAGGGCGGTGCCGGCCGGATCACCCGGATCGGCCCGGACAATCAGCGGACGGTCATCGTCGACGGCATGCCCGGGCCCGGCAACTACCATATCGACATGGCCGTGGCCGGCCCTGACGGGAAGCTGTATTTCGCGCAAGGCGCGATGTCCAATCTGGGGATCATCGGACTGGATTCCTATGAACTCGGCTGGCTGGGGCGGCTTCCGCAGTCGCACGACGTTCCCGGCCTCGACGTGGTGCTCACCGGCGTCAACGCCACCACCGAGGACCCGCTGGCCGGCCGGCCCGGTGCGCAGACCAGCACCGGCGCGTTCGTCCCGTTCGGTACCCCGACCCGACCCGGGCAGCGCATACCGGCCGGGCTTCCGTGCAGCGCGGCAGTGCTGCGCTGTGACCTCGACGGCAGCAACTTGGAACTGGTGGCCTGGGGGATGCGCAACGCCTTCGGGCTGGGCTTCCTGCCGGACGGCAGGCTGCTGGCGGTCGACCAGGGCGCCGACGACCGGGGTAGTCGGCCGATCGGCAACGCGCCCGATCTGCTGTTCGAGGTGCGCGAGGGCGCCTGGTACGGCTGGCCCGACTTCGTCGGAGACGTCCCGGTGACCGACCCCGGGTTCAAGCCGACCCGCGGCCCGCAGCCGACCTTCCTGCTCGCCAATCATGACCAACTCCCCCCTCCCGAGCGGCCTGTGCTCAACTTCGAGTCGCATGTTGCGGCCACCAAGTTCGCCGTGGCACCGCCGCGGTCGTCGCTGGCCGGACGACTGGTGGTCACGCTGTTCGGGGACGAGGCGCCGATGACCCTGCCGTCCGGCGGTCCGAAGCTCGGCCGCGACCTGCTGCTGGTCGACCCGGCCGACTGGTCCACCCAGGGCCTGCCGTCCCGTCCGCCGCTGCACCGGCCGATCGATGTCGGCTTCGCACCGGGCGACGACAGGCTGCTGATCCTGGACTTCGGCGAGTTCGAGATGACGGAGCACGGCGTCGAGGCCAGGTCGGGCACCGGTCGACTCTGGCGCTGGGCGGGCTGGGACAGGTTCTAGCCCTGCGCAGCGCGCTGGCACCGATGTTCTCCGCCCGTGGGCTGCGCATGCGGTCCTGGTCGGGGACACCTGCTCGGGGGTGGAGACGGTGCCAATCTCGGTCAGGAGGGCGGAGCGGTAGGCAAGTTGGTGGCCAGCAGCGCTCTTCCAACTTCCAGGCGATCCACTCCGCCCAGCCCCGGTCGGCCTGC
>NZ_CAUVXP010000030.1:0-39644 GCF_963555955.1 Protofrankia sp. Cas3 | reverse complement strand
GTGTAGGTCGGGTAGCGGGGACGCATTGCTGCGCCGGGGCCCCCTCAGATGTTCATGGGCCTGGTGGAGCGCCCACGGGTAGATGAAACTGGGCATGTCATCCGCTGACGTCGCCAGTTCTTGGTACCGGCGAGTCCGGCCCTCAGATTGACGCTGGAACCCGTCCCGGTTGGGTACCCCGGGTTGCTGCCGTAGAGCGCGAGTCTCAGAATCTTGATCTTTTTACGGGTTCCGCGGATGGCGTGTCCTGCCTGGTCGGGGGGATTCGTGGAACAGGAGTTGCCATGGAGATCATCTATCCGCGGTGTGCGGGGATCGATGTGGGCAAGAGGAAGATCGCCGTCGCCGTCCGTACGCCCGGGGATACCCCTGGGGAGCGTTGTCAGCAGATCCGCATGTACAAGACCTTCTACCAGGTGCTGCTGGAGATGGTGGCGTGGCTGGTCGAGGAAGGCGTTACGTACGTGGCGATGGAGTCGACTGGGGTGTACTGGAAGCCAGTCTTCCACGCCCTGTGCGAGACCGAGCAGATCGAGGTGTTGCTGGTCAACGCTCGACATGTCACGAACGTCCCGGGCCGCAAGACCGATGTCAAGCCTGTCGGCCCGCGACATGATCGAGGCGCTCATCGCCGGAGAGCGCGATCCGAAAGTCCTGGCAGGCCTGGCCCGAGGGGTGATGCGGAACAAGATCCCGGATCTGACCATGGCCTGTGCGGGGCGTTTCGGTGACCACCATGCTCTGTTGGCCCGGCTGCACACCGAACACATCGATCACCTGGGCACCATGATCGAAAATCTCGATCGTCGGATCGAGGAGATGATCGACCCTTTCGCCGAGCAGGTGAGGCTCCTCAAGACCATTCCAGGCATCGGTGACCGGGCCGCGCAGGTGGTCATCGCCGAGATCGGTGTGGACATGTCGCGTTTCCCCACCGCCGGGCAACTGGCCTCCTGGGCCGGACTGTGCCCGGGCAACAACGAGTCCGCAGGCATACACAAGTCCGGCCGGACCCGCAAAGGCAACGCCGAGATCCGCGCCATCCTCACCGAGTGCGCCTGGGCCGCCGGCCGCACCGGCACCTATGTGGGCGCCCGGTTCCACCGCCTGCATCGTCGATTCGGCCAGACCGGTGGCGGGAAGGCCGCCATCGCGATCGCCCACACCCTTCTCGTGATCATCTGGCACGTTCTGCACGACGGCGCCGAGTACCGCGACCTGGGCTCGGACTATTTCACCCGCTACGACAACTCCGAAGCGCGTAAACGGCGTCTGGTCCGCGACCTGCAATCCCTCGGCTACGACGTCGCTCTCCAGCCCGCAGCCCGCAGCCTGACCCTGACCTGCCACGGACCCGAGCCCACTACATGGCACACGGGCTGATTCCGCATGCCATGTCACCTCTAGTTTCGTCTCAGAACTACCGCAAACGACACACCGGGCACGACCAAGATCTAACTAGCGTCAGTGGCATTGGGACTGGACCCGGCCGGAAGCGATCACCATCGAACATCTCGGCGATCAGCTTGCCGTCACCTCACCCGGGCGTTTTCCGTCCGGTGTGAACATATCGAATGTCCTGACCACGACGTCACGGCCGACGAACCTCCTTCCGCGTCCCGCCGAAGGAGGCAAAGCCCTTCGTGGTGGAGCTGGTCACCGAACAGGGGTCGGTGCGAGCCGGTGATCTCATCGACTACTTCGGTCTGCGATCGATGCAGGCGTCTCGGGTACTCAGTGAGCTGCGGGACGAAGGGGCGCTCGCCATCGGTTCGGCGAAGGCGGTCGGCCAGGGAGTCTTCTACATCGCCGGCCCACAGTTCCCGGCGGCGGGCACACTGGCGGGGTGGACGTCACGTGGTGGGGGCACAGCACAGTCCTGATCGCCGACGCCGGCACCCGGCTGCTCACCGATCCCGTCCTCGGGATGCGGGTCGCGCACCTGCGCCGGCGTGCCGGCGCACGCCCAGCGGCGGCGGCCGTACAGGTGGACGCGGCGCTCGTCTCCCACCTGCACGCCGATCATCTCGACATCCCGTCGCTTCGGCTGCTGCCGCCCACTGTGCCGATCCTGGCTCCGCGCGGCGCGGCGGCCCTGCTGCGCCGCCGGTATCCGACGCTCGCGCAGCGCTGTGTGGAGATGGTGCCGGGGGACCGCACACGGGTACCGGCGTCAGACGGCGGTGGCGGCCTGGACGTGCTGGCCGTGCCCGCGCGTCACGACGGCTCCCGTGGCCCGTGGTCACGTCACCGTGGCCCGGCGCTCGGTTTTGTGATCACCGGGACAGCCACGGCCTGGTTCGCCGGGGACACCGCGCTACACGACGCCATGGCCGATCTCGCCCCGCTCGGGATCGATATCGCCCTTGTCCCGGTCGGCGGCTGGGGCCCTAACCTCGGCCCCGGGCACATCGACCCGGCCGGCGCGGTGGAGGCGGTGCGGCGGACGATATCTGCCGGGATGACGATGCCCGCCGCCGGGACAGGATCACCCCGGACGGCACCGGGCCCGTCGGCGCCGGCGATCGCCGTGCCCATCCACTACGGGACGCTCTGGCCGATGGGCCTCGACCGGGTGCGGCCCGATCGCTTTCACGAACCCGGACGCGAGTTCGCCCGCCTGGCCGATGCCGCCCGCCTGCCCGCCGAGGTCCGGGTGCTCGCGCACGGAGAGTCGGCGACCGCGCCGGGCAACGCCATCCCGACCGCTTCCGCCGGCAACGGCTGATTGTTCTCGGCGGCGCGGGCCGCCGGTAGCGGGTCCCGGCGCAGCCCGAGATGTTCGAGCCAGCCGACGAGCTGGTGGTGGATCGCGTCCGGTCCCTCGAGTGGACCGGCCGGGGCGGGCCAGCCCGCCGGGTAGACGAGCACCGCGCGGGTCTGGTCCCCACCGAGCCCACCGTGGCAGCCGACGAGCTCCTCGAAGGCGGCGACCTCGCGGGTTCCCGGGTCCACCCGACTCACCACGACGATGTCGCCGACATGGTCCATCCGCTGGTGGCGAAGCAGGTCCGTAGCCGCTCGCGAGCCGTACCCGAGCAGCGGGTTCTCGCCCTCGACCACGCCGGTGTCCAGAAACATCCGACCTCGGGCACCGAAGGCGACCGGGCCGTGCCCATGGCAGCGCACGACGACGAACCCGACGCCGGGATGGTTGATCAGGCCCCGGACCAGCGCCGGATGCAGGAACTCCAGGTGTTCGAGATCGGCACGTCCGGCTACCTGCGGCAGGTAGACCATGGCCAGGTTCCCGGACGCGACAACGACGAGATCCGGTCGCTGTGGGTCGAGTGTGACCTCAAGTCTGGACGGGCCCAACGTGACCTGGCCGTCGTCGGTGCGGCGGCGCAGCATACGTCGGCCTGGTCCGTCGCCGGTGTCACCGCCGGTGACCTCGGTGAGCAGTGTGTTGACCGGTCCCCAGCCCTCGGCCGTGCCGGTCGCGGCGGTCGCGGCGGCACCGGGGGTCAGCAGGCCGCGGACGGTGTCGGCGAAGGAGCGTCCGTAGCGTTGGCGGAACGTCGCGCCCTGACTCTGCCCATGATCGGAAAGGACGACGAACGTGTACGGGCGCTGGACGTTCGCCGCAACCCGCTCCAGCATCGCCAGCACCCGGTCGATGCCCTCCAGGGTCTGCAGGGACTCCCGCCGGTTCGGCCCGGCATGGTGGGCCACCTCGTCGTAGTCGACGAAGTCGCAGAACACCACGGGCACTCCACGGGCCATCTGCTCGGCGATGAAGGTGACGTTGAGGTCACGCAACAGGACGTTGGTCAGCCCGCGCAGCGCGATGTACGAACCGCCGCGCCGGACCCGGGGGAAGATGTTGTCCCGGCGCTGCTTGCGGGCCTGGTGCACTTCTTTGATCATCTCGCCGATGGTGAGGACCAGCGACCGAGCCAGACCCTGCGGGCTGGCCGCGAACGACGCGTACCCCCGGGCCCGCCGCCCCGGCAGTCCAGCCTGACTGACGGTGAGCAGGCTGTGGGGGGCGTCCCCGGAGAACGCGTTGCTGATACTGACTCCGCCGTCGGCGAGCAGGCCGCGTCCGTTGCTGAACCTTCGTTCGATTTCGGCTGCGTCCCGTGGCCGGTTGGTCACAATCAGCCGCCCGGCGTCTTTTTCGTACCAGCGGAAGGCGGGGACGTGCGCTGACGCGCCGTGCAGGATGCCGGCCTGGCTGGTAGGGGTCGTCGAGGGCATCCCCGTGTGCCATTCGATGAACCGGTGCGAGCCCGAGCGGACCCATCGGCTCAGCGTCGGTAGGTTTCCGGCGGTCACCGCCCACCGCAGCAGCGGCGCGGACAGCCCGTCGATCTGCACGATGACGACCCCGGGGCCGTCGAAGGAGGTGCCGTCGCCGGTGCCGTACCGGGCAACCTGGCGCATGACCTCACCGATGAACGTCTCGTCGCTGCCCGCATCGGCCAGCCAGCCGACCATCGCTGCGATCACCGCGGTGGTCCAGGCGACGCCGATGGCCGCGCCGAAGCCGCGGAAGCTGACATCCGGTTCGATACGCTGTGCCACGTAGATCACGAAGGTCTGTGCGAACAGGCCGATCAACAGCACCGCGACCCCACCCAGGGCGACCGCCAGCGCCACGAGGATGGGCCGCAGTACCGCGCCGACCACCGCGAGGATGACGACCAGCCGCATCAGCCCGGCGAGGCTGTCCACCTCGATGCCGGGCAGGAACGCGAACGCCAGGCCGAGCGCGAGCCCGCTCGCCACGGCCGACCGGATGGCCCGCAGTAGCCGCCGTGGCGTCGGCGTCATTCCGCGCAGCACAACGACCCCGAGGCGCAGCCGCCCGCGCAGGAGCCGGCCGACGCCGGACCGATCCGCAACCATCTCCAGCGCAGACTAACCGGCATCCACGCGTTTTCATGATCATTAAGAAACCGTCAACCGGATGTCCGCCGGTTTGTTGCGACTTGGACTCCAAGGCGCCGCGCCGGCGTCCACCGTGGTGCACGCGGCCACGCGGCCACGCGGGTGCGGGCAAGCCGCTGCTGCGAGCGGAGAGCCGCCGCGAGCGGCACCTACGTCACTTTTTGCTGGAGGAGGTGTGGCCGCAGATACCGACAGATCAACGTGGGGTGCCGCTCACCCGGGATGAACGCGAGGAGATCCTCGGCTACGGACCGGATGGCCTGTGATCGTCGACAGTTCGGCTCTGGTAGCTGTCCTGCTGCGAGAGCCTGACTATGAGGTCCTGCTGGATGCCCTGGCCGGGGCGTTCGGCAGGGGTGACTTCATCGGCGTCGGCACTCCGACTCTCGCCGAGACCGGTCTGGTCCTGACGTCTCGTCTCGGGGTGCTCGGTCGGACGCTGCTCGCGCGACTGGTTGACGAGGCGGGCATGACAGAAGTCTCGTTCGACGCGGAACACTGGAAGGTCGCGGTCGAAGCGTTCACCCGCTATGGCCACCGGCGTCATCCCGCCGGGTTGAACTTCGGCGATTGTTTGACCTATGCGATTGCCCGTGTTGTCGATGAGCCGCTGCTCTACATCGGCGACGACTTCGCGAAGACCGACATCCGTGCCGTCCTCTGAACAGGCAATCAGGTGAGCATGTGGCGAGTATCACGGTTTATTCCGATGTAGCACATTCACGCTATTTTGTATGAATTGTTCCGACTGCCTGTGGCGACGGGTCACGGGAAACCCTAGGATCGGCTTGGCTGCCCAACCACATGACTCCTGAACGACTACCGCGTAGTTACACAACTGCACATTGATGCCGCTCACACCTGTGCGGGAGAGTCCACGGCATACCAGCCCGTGGCGCCGAAGGAGCAAGATCTCCCCATAAACTCTCAGGCCGAAGCAACCGCCGGGTCAGGCAGCTCTGGAAAGCGGACGCCGCAGGCGTCCCGCCGACGGTGAAAGCCAGGCGCACCGGTCCATCGGCCGGCTGCGGCGGGTGAAACTCTCAGGCATATGTACAGAGGGGGAGGTCAGCCGCGACCGGCGAGGTCCGCCGAGTTGCCCGACCTCTGGAGCGCTTCGACCGTGCCTACGAACCCTCCCTCATCCGCAGGCGGTTCCTCGACATCACGATCAACCGTCTCGCTGTCGCCCGTCCCACCGGCGTCGGGGCCGGCAGTATCCGAGTCGGCAGTATCCGAGTCGGCAGTATCCGGGTCAGCACCGTTCGGGCCGGCCGCATCCGGGACGCCAGCATCCGGGCCGGGCCCGGCACGGGCGGCGCAACCCGCCGCGTACCCGGCCGGGTCGGTGACCGGTGAGATGGTCACCTTCGTGGACCGCCATATCGGTCCGGACGTCGATCAGCGTCAGACGATGCTGGCAGAGCTCGGCTACGCCAGCCTGGAGGCCCTTACCGCGGCCACTGTGCCGGCGGTGATCCGCGACAGCGGGCTTGACCTGCCTCCCGCGGTGAGCGAGCCGGAGGTACTCGCGGAGCTGCGTCGCCTCGGCAGCCGCAACCGCCGGGTGCCGTCGATGATCGGTCTCGGATACCACCCGTCGGTCATGCCCGGGGTGATCCAGCGCAACGTTCTGGAGAACCCGGCCTGGTACACCGCATACACGCCGTACCAGCCGGAGATCTCCCAGGGACGGCTGGAGGCGCTGCTGAACTTCCAGACGATGATCACAGATCTGACGGGCCTGGATGTGGCGGGGGCTTCGCTGCTGGACGAGTCGACCGCGGCGGCCGAGGCCATGCAGCTCGCCCGCCGGGCAACCAAGGGGTTGGGTCCGAGGTTCATCGTGGATGAGGACACGTTGCCGCAGACGATCGCGGTGGTCCGCACCCGCGCCGAGGCGCTCGGCATCGACGTGGTGGTCGCGGATCTGTCAACCGTCCTTCCCGAGCACCTCGCCGAGTCGGCGTTCGGGGTCCTGCTCGCCTACCCGGGCGCCGAGGGTGCCCTGCGCGATCCGCGCACCGTGGTCGAGCAGGCGCGGGACCGCGGGATCGTCGTCGCGGTCGCGGTCGATCCGCTGGCGCTGACCCTGCTCACCCCACCGGGCGAGCTCGGTGCGGACATCGCGGTCGGCAGCACGCAGCGGTTCGGCCTGGGCCTGAGCTTCGGCGGCCCGCATGCCGGTTTCATCGCTGTCCGTGACGGTCTGGAGCGGTCGCTTCCGGGCCGGCTTGTCGGTGTGTCAGTGGACGCCGACGGCCATCGTGCCTATCGGCTCGCCATCCAGACCCGTGAGCAGCACATCCGCCGGGAGAAGGCGACCAGCAACATCTGTACGGCACAGGTGCTGCCGGCGGTACTGGCGTCGATGTACGCCGTCTATCACGGTCCCGACGGCCTGACCGCGATCGCCGAGCGGGTGCACGACCACGCGGTCCGCCTTGCCACCGGACTTCGTGCCGGTGGCGTCCAGGTCGTCCACGACTACTTCTTCGACACCGTGCTCGCGTTCGTGCCGTCCCGGGCGGCGCAGGTCCTCGCCGCGGCGCTCGCCGGTGGGCTGAACCTGCGGTTGGTCGATGCCGACCACGTCGGTGTCTCCTGCAACGAGACGACGCTGGATGCGGACCTGCACGCCGTGTGGGCGGCGTTCGGCGTCCCGGCGTTGCCGCTGCCCGCGCATCCCACGATGCCCGGTCCGGATGTCAGCGCCGCAGCGGGCCCAGCGCTGGTATCCGGGCTGCCAGCTGGGCTGCCAGCTGGACTGGCAGCCGCACTGGAGCCCGGCGGCGGCGCCGGCCCGGATGGCGGCACCGATGTCGACATGGCGATTCCGGCGGAGCTGTCGCGTACCACCGGCTATCTCAGTCACCCGGTGTTCCATCAGCACCGGTCCGAGACGGCCATGCTGCGCTATCTACGCCGTCTCGCGGACAAGGACCTGGCGCTCGACCGTGGCATGATCCCGCTTGGATCCTGCACGATGAAGCTCAACGCGACGACCGAGATGGCGGCGGTGACCTGGCCGGACTTCGCCGACATCCACCCGTTCGCCCCACTGGACCAGGCCGCCGGCTATCTGGAGCTGATTGGTGATCTCACCGAGTGGCTCACCGCCATCACCGGGTACGCGGCCGTGTCGCTCCAGCCGAACGCTGGCAGCCAGGGCGAGCTCGCCGGACTGCTGGCGATCCGCGCCTACCATCGTGACCACAATCCGCCGGATGCGCTCGCCCGTGACGTCTGCCTGATCCCGTCGTCGGCGCACGGGACGAACGCGGCCAGCGCAGCCATGGCTGGGATGCGGGTCGTCGTGGTTGCCTGCGACACCGATGGCAACGTCGATCTGGCCGATCTGGCCGCCAAGGCCGCTGCACACTCCGACCGGCTCGCCGCGCTCATGGTGACCTACCCGTCCACGCACGGTGTCTACGAGGAGGGCATCGCGCGGGCGTGCGATCTGGTGCACTCCTGCGGTGGCCTGGTCTATGTCGACGGCGCGAACCTGAACGCCCTGGTGGGGCTGGCCAAGCCTGGGATGTTCGGTGCGGACGTGAGCCACCTGAACCTGCACAAGACGTTCTGCATCCCGCACGGCGGTGGTGGCCCGGGGGTCGGTCCGGTCGCGGTGGTCGAGCGGCTCGCGCCCTACCTGCCCAATCATCCGCTGCTGTCGGAGGCGGGGCCGCGCACGGGCATCGGAGCGATCAGCGGGGCGCCGTGGGGGTCGGCGGGCATCCTGATGATTCCCTGGGCGTACATCCGCCTGATGGGCGCGGACGGCCTGCGCCAGGCCACGTCGGTGGCGGTTCTCAACGCCAACCACATCGCCCACCGGCTGGTGTCCTACTTCCCCATCCTCTACACTGGGCGTGATGGTCTGGTGGCGCACGAGTGCATCCTGGACCTGCGCCCGTTGACGAAGCGGACCGGGGTGACCGTGGAAGACGTGGCCAAGCGACTCGTCGACTACGGTTTCCACGCGCCGACGATGTCGTTCCCGGTTCCCGGGACGCTGATGGTCGAGCCGACCGAGAGCGAGGACCTGGCCGAGATCGACCGGTTCTGCGATGCGATGATCTCGATCAGGCGGGAGGCCGACGAGGTCGGCAAGGGCATCTGGCCCGTCTATGACAACCCCCTGCGCAATGCCCCGCACACGGCGTCGATGCTGGTCGCCGACGAGTGGGCGCATCCGTACCCGCGCACCGTCGCGGCCTATCCGGTCGTGTCGCTACGCACGTCGAAGTACTGGCCGCCGGTCCGCCGCATCGACGGTGCCTATGGTGACCGCCACCTGTTCTGCACCTGCCCGCCCGTGCAGGCCGACGCCGACCCGGATTCCAACGCCGACCCGGATTCCAACGCCGGCTGACCTCCCCGCCGGCCCGGATTCGACCCCCGTCGGCCAGCCACTAGCGATCTTTCGAGGTTTGTAACATCAACAAGGCCGTTTTTGCCGTACAAACCTCGAAAGATCGCGGATTCAGTCGTGGATGACGTTACGACCGCGAGGATGCGACGGCGGTCGGAACCTCGCCCTGAACACCGGTGATGCGGGCGTCGCCGAAGGGATACTCGCCGGTGACCGCGTAGTAGGCGGTGGAGCCGAGGGAGAAGACGTCCCCGGCCGCGTCGAGGGACCGGCCCCGAACCTGTTCGGGGGCCATGAACGCGGGCGTGCCGATCCGCACACCGGTCTGGGTGATCGCAGCCGAGGATGCCTCGACCGCTCGGGAGATGCCGAAGTCGATCACCCGGGGGCCGTCGGCGGCGAGGATGACGTTCCCCGGCTTGAGGTCGCGGTGGATCACCCCGGCGGCGTGGATGGACTGCAACGCCTCCGCGACCCCGGCGAGCAGGACCAGGACGGTCTCCGGCGGCAGGGCGCCCTGGCGGGCGACGGTCGCGGCGAGCGAGGGGGCGGCGACGTAGGCGGTGGCCAGCCAGGGGCGCGGGGCGTGGGGGTCGCAGTCGATGACCGGCGCGGTGTACAGGCCCTGGACCCGCTGGGCGATCGCGACTTCCGTGGCGCCGGCAGCCGATGGTCAGGCGAGGCCGAGGACGTCGATGAGGCGGCGGGCGCCCGCGCCACCGGAGTCGAGCGCGATCGCCAGTGCCCGAGGCACGTCCAGATCGTCGCGCAGCGCCGCGTCGACCGGAGCCGCCGGGTCCGGCGCGGAGCGGGCGCGCCCGGCCGCGACATACAGCTGGTCGAGGGTGTCCTCGACTCCCGTCAGGGCTGACTCGTGATAGTCCCAGGCGTCCTGCCAGCGTCGGGCGAGGCACAGCAGGCGGACGGCCGCCGGCGTGTGCCGGTCGAGCAGATCGTCGACGAGCGTCAGGTTGCCCAGGGACTTCGACATCCTGATGCCGTCGACTCGGACGGAGCCGACCTGTAACCAGGCGCGGGCGAACGGTGCCACCCCGGTCGCGCGCTCGGCGAGCAGACTCTCCACCGCGTGGTGGGGGAAGCGCAGGTCCTCACCGCCGGCGTGCAGGTCGATGCCGGAGCCGAAGGTGTTGAGCACCATCGCCGCGCACTCCGCGTGCCAGCCGGGCCGCCCCGGCCCCCACGGGCTCGGCCAGCTCACCCCGCTCTGGCCGATGTCTCGCGAGCCATCGACACCGGCTTCCCTCACGCCGGCGTCCCTGATGCTGCTGTCGCTGCCGCCGGCACGCCAGACCGCCACGTCGAGAGGATCATCGCGGTGCGGGTCCTTCGGGTCATCGTTGAACTCGGCGGCGAGCGTGACCGCCTCGTCCAGGCCGAGACCCACCCGGGCCGCCGCATCCCTGGTGCGCGCGTAGACGGTGCCGTTACGCAGATAGGCGTGCCCGGCGGCAAGCAGGGCCTGCCCAAGTTCGATCACATGGATGACGGACGCGCGGGCGGTCGGCTCGTGGTCGGGCGGGCGGACGCCGAGCGCGGCCATGCTCCGGTCGAAGGCAAAGCGCCCGATCGCGGCGACCTGATCGTAGGGCATGCCGACCCGGCGGGCCTCGGCGAACATCGCGTCATCCACATCGGTGATGTTGCGTGCGACTTCCACTCGGACGCCCACACTCCGCCAGACCCGGACGGCGAGATCCGTCCACAGGTAGGTGGACGCGTGACCGAGGTGCGTGACGTCGTAGGGAGTGATCCCGCAGACGTACACCCGCGCCCGACCGACGATCGGCAGCGCGGCGCCGTTGAGCCGCAGGGGATCCCGGAAAGGCTCTGCGACGGCATCCATACGGCCAGGATGCCACCTTTCACCTGCCGTCTCATCTGATGACCGGTGCCGGCGGGCATATTTGATCTTATTGGACCCGGGTGCGTCGCCTGCGGCCGCAGGGACATGTCACGGGCAGCTTTCCTCGAACTTGACGACATTGAAGGTGACCGGGGTCCCGAGGGAGTAGGGCTTACCGGCGGCCGGGGACGTCGAGCAGATCTTCCAGTTGCTTGCGACCACCACCACCCGGTTCGCGCCGGTGGCGTCATGCACCGTGACACTTGCGTTGGTTCCGAACGCCGGCCGGACGGCGTTCAGCGACCGGCCGGCGAGGTTCGGCATGGTCGTGCCGATACTCGGGACAGCGGTGTCCACGGCTCCCGGCGCTGGGCAGGACTCCTCGAGTTTGACCACGCCGAAGTCCACCTTGGTGCTGACCGGATGCGTCCCGGCGGCGGGGGACTGGTCGCAGACCTGCCAGTCGCGGTCGAGAATCTGGTGCCGGCCCCGGCCGAGTGCGTCATGAGATGTCAACGTTGTGAAGCCGGCTGCCTGCGCGGTGTCCTGGGCGAACTGGAGACCCTTGCCGACCAGATTCGGCAGGGTGCCCGTTGCGTCCGCGCTCGTGAGGGAACCCGGCTTCGGTGTGCTGCCGCCGGCGTGTCCTGAGCTGACGCCGCCGCTCGGACCGCAGCCGGTCAGGGCGAGCGCCGCCGCCGCTGGGAGTGCGACGACCGCGAGGAGGGCGACCGCGGACCGGCCGGGGTACCAGGCCGGCGCCCGCGACTGCGATCCTCCACGCGACCACCACCGATGTATCGACACATCATCAGGATGACTCCTCGTGGGGGTTTGTGTCCGGAAAACGGTTTTTCGTGCGGGTGAACCCGCTGGCGGATACCGCCGCCAGCAAGATGCACTTCTGGCCGATAACGGAAAGTAGCCATTGGCTCGTTCATCGGTTGGAGTTTTACGGTATGTATCTATAAAATAACATATTGTTACTATTGATCGTGTTAATAATAATTTTTCACAGTGAGCCTTGGTGGTCACCTGCCCGGATACTAATCTGCCTTATTATCACGGTCGGCAGTCGAAGCCTGCACAAGATCTGCTGATGGAATGCGCGCCTCGGGATGTTCCGCGGTGTCGGAATCAACAGTCGGGGGGTAAGGGTCCGACCGCGGCCGCGAGGGTGAATGTTACATCGTCGTTTGTGACGATCATTTATGCGCACCGGGTGAATCGACTGTGTCGTAAGGGGGAACGAGCCCTACCGCCGCGGTGCGGTGGTCGCAAGGGGGAGTTCTCGAAAAAATGGTCACGAGAGAGGGGCGTCCGTGCGTACGCTCGAACCCGAAACCCTCGACCTCGGCGCCATCGAGGTGGACAAGCTTGCCAACGGAATAACCTTGAGTCTCCTTATTCCTGCCCGTGGCCCGGAAGCGGCCCGGACGTTGGGAGGAATAATCGCCTTAAACCGCCGGCGCTGGATGTTGGAAAGCAAGATCCTGGACGAAATCGGCGTTGTTGTCGATCCTTCATCCAATGGTGACGATCACGAATTGATACGAATTGCGAAGGAAGCAGGGGCGAGTTGGGTTGTACGGGGAAGTTCAGTCATCGAACGTCATGCGGCGTGCGAATCTTCTGAACGCGGCGGTAAGGCCGGCGCGATGCGCAGCCTTGCCTTTCTGGCGTTTGGTAATCGGTTGATCTTCCATGACGCCGATCTGGAATGTTACGATCCACATACGATTGGGGTGCTTGCGGCCGCCGCGACCGCCAGACGGGCGCCTCTTTTCGTGAACGGCAGCGCCGAACGGGTTACCGGTGACGGCCAGGCCGGGGGTCGGACCACCGAGATGCTGCGTTCCCTGCTCTCCAAGCAACTTTCCCGTTACGTTCCCGCGGTCACCGACATACAACAGCCTCTGATCGGCGAGTTCGTGATCGATGCGGATGTCTTCGCGTCACTGGCTTTCTCTCGCGGATATGGCGTTGAGACCTCCCTGAAGGTGCTCGCGCTCGACCTGCTCGGCACGACCGACTGTGCTCAGGTCCCGATACCGGCCAAGTACCAGATCGGCCAGCATTACCATGACCTGGTCAAGCAGTTTCATGAGATAGGCTTCACTGTCGACGTGCTTGAGGCGTATTTTGTTCGGCGTCGACTCAACCCCGGCGTAGCGATCTGGGAGATCGCAGACAACTATGACCTGCTCTACCCCGGGCGCACCTATGCGCTGCGCCGGCCGGCCGGCTACGACGACGCGGTGTTTGTTCCCCGTCTTGGCTTCTATCGTCCGCTGACGATGTCGCCTGCTTACCAGGCGCGCATTCCTGAGATCTCCGTTGCACGGCACGAGGCGTTGGCTGCGCTTGAACGTCGAGCACGAAGACCGGTGTGACGTCGACGGTACAGTCGACGGCGCAGCCAGCGGCAGTACGTCAGTCGTGGTCGGTCATGAAGTCCACGGGGCCCCGGTAGCCGCAGCGGAGCAGGACGTCGAGCATCTGCTGGTCGAACAGTGCGCTCGCGTCCCCCATCACCGGCGGGAGATGGCCCAGTAGTTCCAGGGACAGGAAGCCGTGCAACTGTGTCCAAACGATCAGACACCCTGCCAGCCCTTCCGGTGGAATCGGGTTGCCCATTTCCTCGCGCCAGGCTCCGACCTTGGCATGCAGCGTCGGGGTGAGCTCGGCGGCGAAGTGGGACGGGTCGAGCAGCCCGGCCCCGATCGACTCGGCCATACAGCGGAACAGCACCTGCACCGCCCGGTCCATATCCGAGCAGAGCTTGGTGTCGGGTGGTGTGTAGTCGGGCACGAGCGTCCCGAAAATCAGCATGTACTCGGTGACGTGTTCGTGTGACCACTGACGGTAGGAACGTGTCACGTTGAGCCATCGCTTGGCGTGGTCATCGGATGGCGCGAGGGCGAAGGCATCCTCGAGCGTGTCCGCCAGCGAGCGGAACCCGTCGGCTATCAGTGCGGCGATGAGCTCATCGCGACTGTCGAAGTACCGATAGAGCGCGGACGGGGTCAGGCCCATCGTCCGGGCTACCGCCCGCAGTGACACGCCAGCCGCGCCATGGGCATTGAGCTGGTCGCGAGCGGTCTGCTTGATCTCGTCAATGGTCGCGAGTCGGAGGCGTTCGCGTCTCGAGGCCGGCTTAGGAGGCCGCTGAACAACGTCTGTCCGGCTCGCGTCCCCCCGCGTCCCGCCTGGCTGTGTTGTCGTCGGCCCGGATAGAACACCGCTATCCGGGCCTCCTGCGCCTTGCCAGTCGGGCGCGGACGGCCCGCTCGCTGAGCGAACGCCGTTATTCAGCGGCCTCCTGGTCACGCGGGCCATGCTGTGCCGTCGAGTGAACACTGTCAACTTTCTGGGCGATATGTCTTGACTATGACCGGTGTGTGCGAACACTGTTCTCTGGAGCGATGACAACTCTCTGGGGGTCCTGGTGTTCGCAAGACTCGCGCACGTGGTCACGCGCCGTCCCAAGCAGCTTTTGCTGGTGGCCCTGCTGGTCGTGGCCGCTACGGCCGTGCTCGGTGTGGGAGCGTTCGGGAAGTTGTTGACCGGGGGCTTCGCCGATCCGCAGTCGGAGTCCATCCGGGCGGAGCATGCAGTTGACGCACATTTCGGCGGTCAACCCAATCTGGTCCTCCTCGTCACGGCCCGGTCGGGGACGGTCGACGATCCCGATGTCGTGGCCGGTGGCAGGGACGTCGTCCGTCGGCTCGCCGCCGAACCGGGGGTGAACCGGGTGATTTCGTACTGGGACGGAGGCGGTGCTCGGCTGCGTTCCACCGACGGCCGCCGCGCCCTTGTCGTGGCCCGGGTACCCGATAAGGACCGAGCCAAGGAACTGGTGACCGGCTACGAGAAGGCCGTGGACGGCGCTGCTCCCGTCACGGTGACGCCAGGCGGCGGGGCGACCATTAACAAGGACGTCAACAGTCAGGTCACCAAGGACCTCGCCGTGGCCGAGTCGATAGCCATTCCGATCACAATGGTGCTACTGGTCCTCGCCTTCGGCAGCGCCGTCGCCGCCCTGCTGCCGCTGGTCGTCGGCGTGGCCGGCATCTTCGGGGGGCTCGCCATCCTTTCCGTTCTCGCCAGCCTCACCGACGTCTCGATCTTTGCGGTCAACCTCACCACCGCGCTCGGGCTGGGTCTGGGTATCGACTACACCCTGCTGATGGTGAGCAGGTTCCGTGAGGAGCTCGCGGCGGGGTCGGATCGCGCCGACGCGGTCGCGACCACCATGCGCACGGCCGGCCGCACCATCCTGTTCAGCGGCGCCACCGTTGCGGTGGTGCTCGCGGTGATGCTGGTGTTCCCGCCCTTCTTCCTGAAGTCGATGGCCTACGCCGGCGTCGCGGTCACGGTTTTCTCGGTTCTCAGCGCGCTTCTGGTCGTACCCGCGGTGCTGATGCTGCTCGGCCCGCGGGTCAACGCGCTCACGGTCGGCCGGGCGCGGTCGCGCTCAGGGCCGGCGGCCGAATCGGGTGCCTGGCGCACTATCGGATCCGCGGTCATGCGTCGGCCGGTACTCGCCGGCGTGCCCGCCATCGCCCTGCTGCTGGCGCTCGGGATCCCCTTCCTGCACGTCTCCTTCAGCGCCCCGGATGACCGCGTGCTGCGGAACACCGCCGCCAGCCGCCAGGTCGGCGACATCATCCGGGCCGACTTCTCCTCGAACGTCCCCGCGGCCACGACCGTCGTCGTGCAGGGCACGGCGTTCGTGGACGGCCCGGCGCTCGCGTCCGGGCTGGCCAGGTACGCGGGTGAGCTTTCGACCGTGGCGAACGTGGCCGGCGTGAACAGCGCCGCAGGCACCTTTGCCGCCGGCCGCCAGAGCGCGCCCGCCGGCCCGGCTGACGCCCGGTTCACCGCCGGTACCGTCACCTACCTTGAGGTGGTTCCCTCGGTCGAGCCCGCATCCGGCGCGGGCCAGGATCTTGTCAAGGCGGTGCGTGCACGGCCCGCGCCGGCGGGAACATCGGTACTCGTCGGCGGGCCGTCGGCCGCCCTGGTCGATGGAAAGCACACCATCGCCGCCCGGTTGCCGCTGGCCATCGGGTTGATCTCGCTTGCCACGTTCGTGCTCCTCTTCCTGTTCACCGGTAGTGTCGTAATGCCGATCAAGGCGTTGGTGCTCAGTGCGCTGTCGCTGACCGCCGTGCTCGGAGCCGCCGTCTGGATTTTCCAGGACGGGCATCTTTCCGGCGTGCTCGGCTTTCTTCCGGGGCCGCTGGACACGTCCATGCCGGTGCTGCTGTTCTGCGTCGCCTTCGGTCTGTCCATGGACTACGAGGTGTTCCTGCTTTCACGGATCAAGGAGGAGCACGACCGGGGCGTCGACAACGCCGAGGCCGTCGCGGCCGGCCTTGCCCGCACCGGACGCATTGTGACCACTGCCGCGGCTTTGCTTGCGGTGACTTTTGTGGCGTTTGTGACGTCGTCGGTCACCTTCCTGCAGATGTTGGGCCTCGGCACCGCGCTGGCGATCGTCCTGGACGCCACCCTGATCCGGGGCGTGCTGGTCCCGGCGTTCATGCGGTTGGCCGGCAGGGCCAACTGGTGGGCGCCCCGGCCGCTGCGGGCACTGCACTCCCGGATCGGCCTGGCCGAGGCTGCGGCCTCGCGGCCGACACCGACGCGGCCGACACCGACCGCGGCATCGTAGAAACCGCCTGCCGGGAATAGCGGTACCGGAAGAACATGGCTGTGGCAGCCCGGTGTGCTCCCGGTGGAACGGGTGAACGGGTGAAGGGCGGACCATCAGTGGAACGAATAGTAGGAAGAATAGTGAGATGAACATCCTGGACGTACTAGGAAGACCTTTTGTCGCGCTCTTCCTCGGCGCTTGCGTTGCACGTCCACGATGCTGGGAGAATTCCATCGAGACACCACTGTGGGTCTTGTCACGACCACGTATGGGGCTCTAATCTCGATCCATCCGAGTTCGTCTGGACTGTAACTGTGGGCGGGTGGAAACCATGCGGATGATGGCGTTCCCGGCTGGAGGTCTTGATGGCGATCGTGCGCAGTACCTCCGCCGATAATGCCGCCGCCGGTAACGCAGCCGCCGGTAACGCCGCCACCGACGTGGTGGCACGGGCGCTGCGGGGCGTGGCTCCGCTGCGGGGCGTGGAATTCAGCTGCGAGGCGAGCGCCGAATTAGATCTTGCCGCGGCGGCGGCCGATGACGCGGCGGCGCGGCTCGCGGCCTCGGTCGCCGACGGGTCGGCTGCCCCGGTTCGCTACTACAGCCTGGGAATCCTCTCCGACCAGGCCGACCTCGCCCAGCACGCGCAGGAGGTGCTCGGCGGCCGGGGGCTGGCGCTGACCCTCCATCCGATGGACCTCGATCTCGCCGGCACGGACCCGCTGGACATCTCCGTCCTGCGGGCTCTGCGCGACCGCGCCCGGGAACTGGACGCTGCGTGGGTGACCACGGACCTGGCGATGTGGGTGCGCGGCGGCGAAGCGCTGATCAACAACCTGGTGCCGATGCCGCTGGTACCCGAGGCTGTCGACTGGTGTGTGCCGCGGATCTGCCGGGCCCAGGATGTGATCGACCGGCCGATCGTGATCGGGAACGCTCCCTACCCGTTCATCGTGGGCAACACCGACGTCCTGCCGCTGATGGCAGAGATCGTCGAGCGGACCGACTGCCTGGCCATGATCGACATCGGCCACCTCTATGGGCTGCGCCGCCAGCAGGGCCGGCCGCTCGAACAACCGGGGGATGACAGTTTCTGCTGGGATCACGTGGTGGAGGTCCACCTTGCCGGCCTGGTCGAACGGGTACTGCCCGGCGGGGAGCGGGTCTTTGAGGACTTCCACACCGTCACGGTCTCGCCGGGGGTGTGGGAGCTGGCCGCACGGCTGGTGCCACGGGCGAGGAATCTGCGCGCGCTCATGGCCGAGTGCGAGTTGATGCCCCGGGCAGACCTCGTCCACACGATCTGCCGGTTGGCGTGGGCGTTGCCCCGGTGGCTGCCCGGGGATGATCCTTCGCAGGAGCGGTGTTCCGACGATGCCACCTGCGGAGCCGGCTGACGTGATGCCGGTCGACTACCCGAGGCTGATGGAGGCCACCTGGGATGCGCTGTACGCTCCGGCGCAACGACACTGGGCAATCCTTGCGGCGCTACCCCCGGACGAATCGGAACTGCTCGGCGAGTGTGTGCGCGCCGGCGGGTTCCACCGGGACGCGTGCCGCCGGCGCGGACGGATCGCCCCCGACCTGCTTGACGCCTTCCCGGTGACCTTCGTCGCCTTCTACGCGACCGAGGGCACGCCCGGGATGGCGGCTTTCCTGGCCAGCGAGCAGTGGCGCCGCCGTGGGTCGCTGCCGGGAAGCTTCTTCCCCGCGCCGGAGCTGTCCGTGCTCGCCTTCGCCGCCTACCTGCGCGACACCTGGATGCGTGGCGACCGGGAGGAATGGGTGCGCGAAGCATTCCGTTTCGAGCTGGCCCTGCACCGTCTCGGTACCGAGCGGGTAGGGGTCGACCGCGGCCCCGGCACCATGCGGCTGGCCCCCGGAGCCTGGGTCGGCGAATGCATGTTCGACCATGACAACGCCGTCGACCAGCTGCGGCGGCGCTGTGCCGAGGTGCCCTGGAACGAAGCGGTCACGCTGCTCACCCCGCACCCGACCCGGGCCGCCGCCATCACCTGGTACGTCGGGGACGAGGGGCGGCGGATCTACGTCCGCGGCGAGGACGTCGCGGCACTGCGCTGGTCGTGGGACGCCACCGCCGAGGTCCCCGCGGACGCCGACCAGCTGCGGGTGGTCATCCACGCGGCCAGGGCCGGGGTTCTGCGGTAGGGAGGGCCGGTGCCCATCCGGTGCACGTGGTTGGTTGGATCGCGATCGTCTACCGTTGTGGAGAGGTGATCGCGAAGCCGGATCCCGGCGCGAAGGTCGTGACAGTCGGCGGGATGGCCCTGAGCTGGTCGATCGTCGCGCATGCCGGGCACTGCGCATAGCCGGCCTGGCGTTCCCGGTTGGCTTCGGCGTCCGCGCGGGCCTGCGCGACCCTCGCCTGCGCCTCGGTCACCCCGGCGAAGGCGGCCTGCGCCTTGTTCACCGCGTCCTGTACCTGTTGCGGCAGCGTGATGCGGACCAGATTGAATTTCAGCCCGACGAGGAAAGGCGCGCCGAGGGTGTCGGTGAGGTCCCGCGCCAGTGATTCGTTGATAGCTGTCTGTACTTTCGCGATGTTGGCGTTGTTCGATACCTGCGGAACGGCCGGCAGCGCGGTGCCACCCGCGCCCTGGTTCGCCCCTAGCTGGACCAGGGCGCAGCTGGAGACGAGTTCGGCGCAGTCGAAGGTGTTCACCTGTTCCCGCAGGTCGTTGTCGATCACTGGCCGGATTATGGTGTCGAGGAACGCGGACCAGCCCTGAACTCCGTCGTAAGGGCTGTAGTAATTGTGGTCGGTGAATGATCGGAACTTGCGGGTGCCGAACTTGTCGTCGAAGGTACGAATCACGTCGTGGTCGAGGTTGAGGGTGAAGTAGAGAGTTCCCTCGATGCCCATCTCGACGCCGTCCTTGGACGGCACCCGCACGACGTCCTCGCCGGTGCGGTCGCCCTGGTCCGGGTTTGCGGTGATCGTGTAGAAACGTTGCTGGGCGGGATATTTGTGAGTGTCGGAGTAGAGCCCGACCCAGGTCCGTGCCGAGGCGGGGTCGATGATCTGCCTGATCTTGTGGTTGTCGAGCGGGCCGCCGTTGCGGACCACCGCGATCTCTCCACCGTCGGTCTTGTCGAATGAGCCCAGAGCGCTGAAAGCCAGCACGAGGAGAAAGATCGTGGCGAGCGCTGCCGCGGAGATCGTGATGATTCTGACCGAGGTTCTCTGTCCCATGATCTGCCCCCGCTGTCGACGTCGACATACCGATACATGGCTGTGCCGGCATGCGGGACCGACGGCCGGCATGCGAAACCGACGCTATTGTTGCGAATGCGTTGGTCGCCGGTCGGTGCTTACTCGGACGTCGGTGCCTGCCCGAACGTCGGTGCTCGCCCGGACGACTGAGTCGATGATAGTCGAAAACGTCCGGTTCGTACCAGTGGTTCTCAGGCGAGCGTGGCGAGGGCTTTTGTCAGGTCGTCGACGAGGTCCTCGACGGATTCGATGCCGACCGAGAGGCGGACCAGATCGGCGGGTACCTCCAGGGGCGACCCGGCAACCGAGACATGCGTCATCCGCCCCGGATGTTCGATCAGCGACTCGACGCCGCCGAGGGACTCGGCAAGGGTGAACACCCGGGTCCGCCGGCACACCTCGACCGCCGCCTCCTCGCCGCCGCGCAGGGTGAACGAGACCATCCCGCCGAAGTCGCGCATCTGCCGGGCCGCCACCGGGTGTCCACGATCATCGGGCAGGCCCGGGTAGTACACGGTGGTCACGGCGGGATGCGCAGCCAGCAGCGCGGCGATGCGACGGGCGTTCGCACAGTGCCGGTCCATCCGGACCGCGAGGGTCTTCGCCCCGCGTAGCACCAGCCAGGCGTCGAACGGCCCGGCGATCGCCCCGGTGGCGTTCTGGGTGAACCGCAGCCGCTCACCCAACGCCGGATCGGCGACGACCACGGCGCCCCCGACCACGTCGCTGTGGCCGCCCAGGTACTTCGTGGTCGAGTGGACCGACGCGTCGGCGCCGAGCGCCAGCGGCCGCTGCAGGTACGGGGTGGCGAAGGTGTTGTCGACCGCGAGCAGGCCACCGGCCGCGTGGATCAGTTCGGCGAGCACCGCGATGTCGGATACGCCGAGCAGCGGGTTCGTGGGTGTCTCGCACCACAGCAGCCGCGTCTGACCGGGGCGCAGCGCCGCGGCCACAGCGCCTGGGTCGTCAAGCGGCACGGGGGTGTACTCGACGCCCCACTGCGCGAACACCTGTGCGAACAACCGGTAGGTGCCGCCGTAGGCGTCCGACGGGATCACCGCGTGGTCACCGGGCCGGCAGACGGTACGGAGCAGTGCGTCCGCCGCAGCCATCCCCGAGGCGAACGCGAGGCCCACCGAGCCCCCCTCCAACGCGGCCAGGCAGGTCTCCAGCGCCGTGCGGGTCGGGTTCGCCGACCGGGCGTACTCGTAGTCACCGCGCGGGACACCGACCGCATCCTGCGCGAATGTCGAGGACGGGTGGATGGGGACGACCACCGCACCGGTGGTCGCGTCGGGATCCTGTCCCGCGTGGATCGCGACCGTCTCGAACCCCGCGCCGGTCCAGGCGTCCGGGTGGCCTGGGCGGTTCATCCGGTCGCCAGGAAGCTGAGCAGGTCGGACCGGGTGAGGATGCCGACGGGGTTGCCGTCTTCGAGAACGAGCGCGGCGGCGGCGGCGCCCAGGATCGCGACCAGTACCGACAGCGGTTCGCCGGCACCGACCGTGGGCAGCGGAGGCGACATGTGGGTGGCGACCGGCGCGTCGACGGCGGAGCGGTCGGCGAACACGGCGTCGAGCAGCTCCCGCTCGATGACGGCACCGGCCACCTCGGCGGAGCGCAACGGTGGTTCCTGGCGCACCACCGGCATCTGGGACACGTTGTACTCGCGCAGGTAGGAGATGGCCGCGCCCACGGTCTCGTCGGGGTGCACATGTACCAGCTCAGGCGGTCCGCCAGCGTCGGACGCCTTGCGGGTCAGTACCTCGGCGACGGTCCGTTCGTCCGACGGCCGGTCGAGGAAGCCGTAGTCGTACATCCACTCGTCGTTGAAGATTTTCGACAGGTAGCCGCGGCCGGAGTCCGGCAGCAGCACCACCACGCAGCCGTCCGAGTCCAGCTCCCGAGCGACCCGCAGCGCCGCGACGACCGCGAGCCCGCACGAGCCACCGACCAGGATGCCTTCGCGACGGGCCAGTTCTCTGGTCATCAGGAACGAGTCGCGGTCGCTGACCGCCTCCACCCGGTCGACCACCGTCTTGTCGTAGGTCGTCGGCCAGATGTCCTCACCGACTCCTTCGACCAGGTAGGGCCGGCCGCTGCCGCCGGAGTACACCGATCCTTCCGGGTCCGCGCCCACCACCGCCACCCGCCCGGCGCTGACCTCCTTGAGGTACCGGCCGGTTCCGCTGATCGTCCCGCCGGTGCCGATTCCGGCGACGAAGTGGGTGATGCGTCCGTCCGTGGCCGCCCAGATCTCCGGGCCGGTGGTGGCGCGGTGCGCGGCCGGGTTGTGGGGGTTGGAGTACTGGTCCGGGCTCCAGGCACCGGGCGTCTGCGCGACCACCCGGCGCGCGACCGAGTAGTAGGAGCGGGGGTCGTCCGGGGCGACCGCGGTCGGGCAGACCAGCACCTGGGCTCCGTAGGCCCGCAGTACCGCCTGTTTCTCTTCGCTGATCTTGTCGGGCATGGTGAACACGCAGCGGTAGCCACGGGTGGCGGCAATGATTGCCAGGCCGACTCCGGTGTTTCCGCTGGTCGGTTCGACGATCGTCCCACCTGCCCGCAGTTGTCCCGACTCCTCCGCGGCAGCCACCATGGCCAGGGCGATCCGGTCCTTCACGGAGCCACCCGGGTTCAGGTACTCCAGCTTGCCCAGTACGGGCGCCGTGATGCCAGCGGTGACCGCGTTCAGCCGGACCAGCGGGGTATCGCCGACCGCCGAGGCCAGGTTGTCGTGGAAACGCATTTTCCCCCTCGCCGCGGTCACAGCTCGACAGGTAGATCGAACCAGAGGTACTTGCCGGAGTCGACCGCCACCGCTCCCCAACTGCCCGCGAGAGCGTCCAGGACGAGCAGACCACGCCCACCCTCACTGCCGAGGTCCACCTGTTGACGGTGGGGCAACACGATGGATCTATCCGACACGGAGGCGTGCACCAGGCCGGGCCGCAGTTCGATCAGCAGCCAGACGGGTGGCTCGCCGTACTTCACCGCGTTCGTGACCAGCTCGCTGACCAGGAGCTCCGCCGTGCCCACCGCGTCCTCGGCCAGGTTCGTCGCGGTGAGCTGCTCTCGCAGCACACGGCGCGCCTGCGGAACGGCGCTGGATACGTGTGGAAGCTCGACCAGCACATGCGTGGCCGAGAGCCGAAAGGACGACGCGTGGGCCACCATGTCTGCTTACACCCCGTTTGTATTCATAGATCATCAGATTTGAGCGGTGCCATCCCTACACGTCTACCCACAGGCAGGCCATTCCAAGCGCTTCCGGGCCATTTGTCGTCTACCAGCGGATGACGGTTGGTCATGTATGACGCAGCGTAGCTACGTCTCCGGTGCTCGTCACGGACCCACGCCGAGTGTTCGGCCGTCTGTCTTTTCTGAGTCACCGGTGGTTCGCGGATCGTCATTTCGGGATGCGGGCTACGACGACCGCGACATCGTCTCGCAGGCGCCCGCCCGCGAACCGATCGGCGGACGCCCGCACCCGGTCGGCGATTCCCTGGGCGGACATGCCCGCGCAGCCACGCACGGCCGTCAGCAGTCGTTCGTCGCCGAACAGCTCCCGACCGCGGCGGGCCTCGACCACACCATCGGTGTAGAGGATCAGCGCGTCCCCGGCCGCGAGCTCCACCTGTACCTCGGGGAAGGCGACGTCGTGGTCGTCGAGTACTCCGAGCAGCGTTCCCGGCTCCGCGACGAACATGGCCGTCCCGTTCGCGCGTACGACGATGGGCAGCGGATGCCCGGCCATGCAGATCGAGATCGTCCGCTGCGTCACCGCGGCGGGGTCCGACCCGGCGGACACCAGCACGTCCGGTGGGCGCAGCTCGGCCACCGCAAGCGTGCAGAAACGCCCCTGACCTGCCGAGTTGGGATGACCCGCGTCCCGCAACGCACGGTTGAGATCCATCATGATGTCGGGCAGGTTGTTGCGTTGGCCGGCCAACAGGCGTAATACGGCTCGCACGACCCCGGTCACGTTCGCGGCCTCCGCACCCTTGCCGCAGACGTCGCCGATGATGATCGTCCATCCGCCGTCCGGGTTCGGGACGAGGTCGAAGAAGTCACCGCCGACCTCCAGCCCGGCGCGGGCCGCGCGATAGGAGGAGCCGAGCTCGATCCCGTCGATGTTGGGAAGCTCCGGCGGCAGCAGCCCGGCCTGCAGCGCGCCGGCCACCTCCACCTGCTGGCGGAACAGCCGCGCATTGTCGACGGCGAACGCCGCGCGGCGGGCGAGATCTGCGAGCAGCTCGATCTCGTCGGCCTGGAAGCTGTTGCCCACGGCCCGGCCGAGAGCCACAACGCCCAGCACCCGGCGACGGGCCCGCATCGTCGCGATCACCGTGGGTGAGCCGTTGATCGTGGCGACGCGCACGGTGTCGGCGAGCGCCGCCTGCACCTGGGGGGCCAGCGGTCCGACCGGATCGCCGGCCCAGGCCGACAGGTCTGCCGCCTCGGCCTCGTCGACGTGCCCGACGGCGGCGAGCTTCACCGCGCCGTCCTCCCGTAGCAGGTAGACCGCACACCACCGCGCCAGCCGCGGTACGGGTAGGCGGGCGAGCAGGGCCAGGCTGCGTTCGGTGTCGAGGCTGCCGGCCAGCAGGTCCGACGCCTCGGCGAGGAAGGAGAGCATGCCGATGCGTCGTTCCTCGGCCCGCCGCAGGTTGGCACCGCCGAGCGTCAACGCCATCCAGCGGGTGACCACGGCGATCCGCTCCTCGAGCGCTCCGGGGACTTCGGCCTCCGGGCGCGCGATCTGACGATCGTCGCGCGCCCTTTGGCCCTCGAGCGCTCCGGAGGCGTTCCCAATCCAGGGGCCAGGGCCAGGGCCTAGCGGCGGGAGTGGTGACCAGAGCAGGAGTTCCCCGACGATTCCATCCCGAGATTCGAGCGGGATCCGACGGGCGTCCCGCTCCGCGCCGGTCGGGCCGCAGGTAGCCACCACCTCCGCTGCCGCGCTCTTGGCCCGGCCGGGCCTGCGTACCAGGCCGGCGGCGGACGTCGGTAGGGCGTCCACGAGCTGAGCCAGCAGTTCGCGGACCTCGTCCTCGGTCGACAACGCGGTGGCCAGACCGGGAGCCAGCAGCCGCGCCGGCCGCAGGATGTCCACCGCCATCCGTTGCGGTGGCTCGACGGGTGTCCCGTCGTGATCTTCGCGGGGAGCCTGGTCGGGAACGGGGGCATCAAGCCGGAACCAGACTTTTTTTCCGGTGCGGTCGTGTTCGGTTCCCCAGGCCGTGGCCAGGGCGTCCACCATCGCAAGGCCGCGACCGTTCTCACGGAGGCCTTCGATCGTCCTGACCCTGCTGGCGCCTGCCCGGCTGTCGCAGGCCTGGTCGGACGCTGTCAGCCAGTCGGGGTCGTCGGCGCTCGGCGCGGCACCCAACGTGGTGGGATTGCGGTCGCTGACCGAGATCGCCAGCCCGGTGGCGTCGTGGCGGAGGTCAACTGTCGCGTCGGTGCCGGCGTGCACGACGACGTTGGTCACGAGTTCGGTCACCAGCAGCAGAACGGTGTCGACCAGATCCGGGTCGACCCGGCCGCGCAGTGCGGCCACGACGAACCGCCGGGCCGACCGCGGTGAGTCGGTGACCGGTGGAACTGTGAGGGTGCGGCGGAGCCCCTCATCTCCGGGCACGGGAGGCATGTCGGTCAGTGTCTCCTGTGTTGTCCAGCTCTGGGGGACTGGCTGCGCCGCGGACCCCGCAACCCCGGGGGCGTCCTGGTCGCTCAGTCGGGTGTCGGGCATGTACTCGGGGATCCGCCAATATCGGCCCAGTGGGCTTTGGCGGATACTGGCGACGAGTACCACCGGATACCTCATGAACGGTTGCCGACCCGTTCGGCGCGATCGGCCAGACGCGAGTGATTCCCGCGGACGCGGGTTTGGAGAGCTTCATCATGACGATGGTGTCGGAAACCGCGCCCGTGGACGACCAGCTCATCAGCGATTTGCTCGGTGCCCTCACCGCGTTGTGTCACGGTGACTTCTCGGTTCGGCTGGGGGAACGGGGCGGCCGCGGCGCACTGCTGGCAGCGCGTTTCGACGAGCTTGCCGGCGTCCAACAGCGACACTCCCTCGAACTGGAGCGGGTGAGCAAGGTGATCCGGCGGGACGGCCGGTTGACCGAGCGGATGGCCGATCTCGGGTTCGAAGGCGGTTGGGCGATGTCGAACCAGGCGGTCAACTCGCTCATCGACGACCTTGCGCGGCCGACGCACGAGGTCGCGCGGGTCATCGCCGCGGTCGCGCAGGGCGATCTTTCGCAGCATATTGCGATGGAGATCGCCGGCCAGCCGGTGCGGGGCGAGTTCCTGCGCATCGGTACGACGGTGAACACCATGGTGGACCAGCTCTCGTCCTTTGCCGACGAGGTCACCCGGGTCGCCCGCGAGGTCGGCACCGAGGGCAATCTCGGCGGGCAGGCGCGGGTCAAGGGCGTGTCCGGGGTATGGCGGGATCTCACCGAGTCGGTGAACTCGATGGCGGGAAACCTGACCAATCAGGTCCGCAACATCGCCCAGGTGACCACCGCGGTGGCGCAGGGCGACCTGTCCCAGAAGATCACCGTGGATGCCCGCGGTGAGGTCGCCGGTCTTGCGCACACCATCAACACGATGGTCGATCAGCTGTCGTCGTTCGCCGACGAGGTGACCCGGGTCGCCTGGGAGGTGGGTACCGAGGGCAATCTGGGTGGTCAGGCCCATGTGCGCGGGGTGTCCGGGGTGTGGCGGGATCTCACCGAGTCGGTGAACTCGATGGCGGGTAACCTCACCGCGCAGGTTCGCAACATCGCGCAGGTGGCGACCGCGGTGGCCCGCGGCGACCTGTCACAGACGATCACGGTGTCGGCGCAGGGTGAGATCGCCGAGCTGAAGGACACCGTGAACACGATGGTCGATCAGCTGTCGTCGTTCGCCGACGAGGTCACCCGGGTGGCCCGGGAGGTGGGTACCGAGGGCAATCTGGGTGGTCAGGCCCATGTGCGCGGGGTGTCCGGGGTGTGGCGGGATCTCACCGAGTCGGTGAACTCGATGGCGGGTAACCTCACCGCGCAGGTTCGCAACATCGCGCTGGTGACCACGGCGGTGGCCCGCGGCGACCTCTCGCAGACGATCACGGTGTCGGCGCAGGGTGAGATCGCCGAGCTGAAGGACACCGTGAACACGATGGTCAATCAGCTGTCGTCGTTCGCCGACGAGGTCACCCGGGTGGCCAAGGAAGTCGGGATCGAGGGCAAGCTCGGCAGTCAGGCGACGGTCGACGGGGTGGACGGCACCTGGAAGGCGCTCACCGACAACGTCAACCAGCTCGCGTCCACGCTGACCACCCAGCTGCGGGCGATTGCCGAGGTGTCGACTGCCGTTACCCGCGGTGACCTCACCCGCTCCATCACGGTGGAGGCCGAGGGCGAGGTGGCCGAGCTCAAGGACAACATCAACCAGATGATCGCCAATCTGCGGGAGACGACCGACAAGAACGCCCAGCAGGACTGGCTCAAGTCGAACATCGCCCGCATCGGCGGCAAGATGCAGGGCCAGCGTGATCTGTACGCGGTCTGTCAGATGATCATTAGTGAGATGACTCCGGCGGTCGGCGCCCAGCTCGGTACGGTCTACCTGCTTGACTTCATCGAGGGTGACAAGCTGCGCCACGTCGCCGGCTACGGCTCGGCGCCGCGCAAACGGTCCGACGGTACGTTCCTGTTCGGTGAGGGCCTCATCGGCCAGTCCGCGGCGGAGAAGAAGCGCATCCGGGTGGAGGAGGTCCCTGCCGGCTACCTGCGCATCCGCAGTGGTCTCGGGGAGGCACCGCCCAGTGATCTCGTAGTGACTCCGGTGATCTTCGAGGATCAGGTGCTCGGCGTCATCGAACTCGCATCCTTCACCAGCTTCTCCGAGCTGCATCTGCACCTGGTCGACCAGCTGGTCGGCACGATCGGTGTCGTCCTGAACACGATTATGGCGAACGCGCGGACGGAGGAGCTGCTGGCCCAGTCCCAGCGGCTCACCCAGGAGCTCCGTTCGCAGTCGGTCGAACTCCAGCGCACCAACAACGAGCTGGAGGAGAAGGCCGCGCTGCTGGAGGAGAAGAACGGCGAAATCGAGATGGCCCGGATCGGCCTGGAGGAGAAGGCCGAGCAGCTCGCGCAGTCGTCCCAGTACAAGACGGAGTTCCTGGCGAACATGAGCCACGAGCTGCGGACACCGCTCAACAGTCTGCTGCTGCTGGCGAAGCTGTTGGCCGACAATCCGGAGGCGAACCTCACCGCCAAGCAGATCGATTTCGCCGAGACGATCCACTCGGCCGGCTCCGAACTGCTCGGGCTCATCAACGACATTCTCGATCTCTCGAAGGTCGAGGCCGGCAAGATGGCCGTGCAGGCCGCGACAGTTCGCACGACCACTCTCTGCGATGCGGTCGCGCAGGTATTTGGTCCGATGGCCGAGGAAAAGGGCCTCTCCTTCGAGGTGACGGTCGCCGGCGACCTTCCCGAGGAGTTCGTCACCGACGAGCAGCGCATCCAGCAGGTACTGAAAAACCTGCTGTCCAACGCGGTGAAGTTCACCGACGCCGGCGAGGTGCGGCTGGATGTGACGGTCGCCACGACCGATGTCGCCTTCACCACGCCGACCTTGTCCGCGGCGCCGGTGGTGCTCGCGTTCAGCGTCTCCGATACCGGCATCGGGGTGGCCACCGACAAACTGCTTATGATCTTTGAAGCGTTCCAGCAGGCGGACGGGACGACCTCACGGCGCTACGGCGGCACCGGGCTCGGGCTGTCCATCAGCAAGGAGCTCGCGCGGCTGCTCGGCGGGTCCATCGGCGTCGCGAGTACGATCGGCTTGGGCAGCACGTTCACGCTCTATGTCCCGTCGGTGATGCCGTCGGAGGTGCTTCCGTCGGCCAGCCCGGGGGACAGCGACGAGATCATCATGCTTCCCGAAACCGGCGGGGCGATGGCGCGCCGGCGGCTGGCCGCTATGTCCGGCACATCCGCGGTGGCTCTCGCCTCCGGACCGCGGCCGGCGGCCGGTGGCGCCGGTCCGGCGCGGGCACTTACATCGGCGGGACTCCACCTACCGGGCGCACGGGCGCGTCGGTCGTTTCGAGGTGAGGCGGAGTCCGACATACCGGACACGCCGTTCCTCACCGGGCTGCCCGCTGATCTGGGCGACCCGGCGGTGCCCAGCGGCCTCGACGAGTCCGACCCGCTGGTCGGATCGAGCGTGCTCGTCGTGGACGACGACGTCCGCAATGTCTTCGCGCTGACGAGCGCCCTGGAGATGCGTGGAATGCGGGTGCTGTACGCGGACAACGGCCACACCGCGATCCGGTTGCTCCAGCAGGAGGGCCTGTCGATCGACCTTGTTCTGATGGACGTGATGCTTCCGGGGCTGGACGGGAACGAGACCACCTCGGCGATCCGGCAGATGCCCGCGTTCGCCGCCCTTCCCATCGTGGTGCTGACCGCCAAGGCGATGCCGGGAGACCGGGAGAAGAGCTTTGAGGCCGGTGCGACCGACTACATCACCAAGCCAGTTGATCTCGACCATCTACTCGGCACCATGCGGTCTCATCTATAGAGCACCCGAGCCAGCGGGTCCCCGGGCACCGCGGCGCGCCGCTGCCCGGGGTGGGTCGGACCCGGGCAGGCCAGGGATGAAAAGCTCGGTTCACCTGCAGGCCTCCGCGTCCGGCGCGGATCTCGTCGCCGTCGGCCAGGCTCGGTGATACTTCCACTGGGCCGGGCCACGGGCAACGCGGAAGCCGGCGGAAGTCATTTGTACGGTTGAGCTCGAAGCCGTGGCCCGATGGGGACGGTGCGGCGTAAAGGAGGAGGCGGGCGGTGACCGAGCGCAAGGGTGATCTCATGGACGCGGGGGACGCCGAAGACGCGCATGGTGCGGAACGTCCGCGCAGCAAGATTCTTCTAGTGGACGACCGACCTGACAACCTGATGGCCCTCGAGGCGATCCTGGCCTCGCTCGACCAGGATCTGGTCACCGCTTCCTCGGGCGAGGAGGCCCTCAAACGTCTCCTGGTGGACGACTTCGCGGTGATTCTGCTCGACGTCCAGATGCCCGGGATGGATGGCTTCGAGACTGCGCATCGGATCAAGCAGCGAGGTCGGACGCGGGACACCCCGATCATCTTCCTCACCGCGATCGACCGGGAGCCGCACCACGCCTTCCGCGGTTACGCGGTCGGCGCGGTCGACTACATTGCCAAGCCGTTCGACCCGTGGTTGCTGCGCGCAAAGGTCACGGTGTTCGTTGAGCTGTTCGAGAAGAACGAGCGGGTCGCCGAGCTTGCCCGGGCCAGGGTCCGGGACTTCGATCTGCTGACCGAGGTCGTCGAGCGACTGTCCGCTCTCGAGGTGGTGCTGGAGGGGATGTCCCCTGGCAGGCCCGAGGAGACGATAGCCGCAGCCGCGGCCGAGGTACGCGGTCTGGTGACACGGTTGGCGCCGTTCGCCCGGCCCAGCGGCGCCGGAGTCGCCGCATCCTGACCGGGCCCGGTCAGGACCCGGTCTACCAGGTGATCGACGAAGCCGGTGTCAGCGCACCGACCTCGTCGATCGTCGATCTGTGACTACACGTCGACGATCAGGCCTTCACAGCACCCGGCGTGCCGTCCTCGATGACCCACTTGCTGTGCAGGAACATTTCGGAGTCCTGCTTGGTGAAGTCCCGCACCGCCCGAAGCTCGGCGGTCCAGTCTTCCTGGGTGATCGTGGACAGGATGTACCCACGGTAGTCGGAGTCGAACATCTTGATGTGGGGGTTGTCGGGGATCGCCTTCCCGAGAATCGTCGGGAACGGGATGGGTAGCACGGTGCTGATCGACGTGCCGACCAGCTCGGTCGCGACCACGGGCGAGTTCGGGTCGCGGAAGTCGGTGTGCAGGTCGTTGATCAGGAACGCGTGGATGTCGCCGGTCAGGACGACCGGGTTGGACAGCTTGCTGTCGTACATGCCCTGCAGGACGGTGCGGCGTTCGGCCGCGTAGCTGTCCCAGAACTCGCTCCAGTACTGGACCGTCGGACTGGGATCGATGTCCAGCTGGGCCATCAGGATCTGTTGGGGGAAGACGTTCCACAGCGTTTTGGCGTTGGTGAATCCCTTCAGCAGCCAGTCACGCTGTGGCGCGCTCAGGATGCTGCGGGTCGGCTCCTGGTTCTCGGTGCAGTTGACGAACTGGCCGCTGCTCACGCCGTTGTCGTCGCATGCGTGCGCGTCGCGATACTGGCGGGTGTCAAGGACGCTGAACTCGGCCAGCTTGCCGTAACGCAGCCGGCGGTACAGCCGGTAGTCCTTGCGGACCTTGTTCGGCAGCGGCATGTTCTCCCAGTACGCCTGGTAGGCGGCGTTGCGACGCACCAGGAAGGCGTCCTGCGGGCTGTTGTCCTGATTCGTCTGGAAGGTGTAGTCGTTGTCGACCTCGTGGTCGTCCCAGGTCACCGCCCACGGGTGGGCGGCGTGCGCGGCCTGGAGGTCGGGGTCCGTCTTGTACTGGGAAAGACGCACCCGGTAGCCGGCGAGGTCGTACGGCTCCAGATTGGCGTGCAGCCGGGACCGTCCGGGCTTCGGCTTGGATTCGTAGATGTAGTCACCGAGGTGGAAGACGATGTCCAGGTCCTGCTCGGCGATGTCCCGGTAGGCCCGGTAGTAGCCCTCTTCGAAGTTCTGGCAGGAGACGTGGGCGATCTTCATCGCGGGGATGTTCCAACCCGCGCCCGGAGCGAGGCGGGTATGCCCGATGGGGCTGCGGTAGCCGTCAATCTCGAACGCGTAGTAGTAGTCCCACGCCGGGAGCAGGCCCTCGACCTCGATGTGGAGGCTGTGCGCCCACTCGGGCGTGGCGGTTGCCGTGCCGGTGCGGACCACGTGGGTCATGGCCTCGTCGTCGGCGACCATCCACCGGACCTTGTAGTTGGCGGTGGGCATGCCGCCGTCGGGGTCAAGCGGTGACGGAGCGAGCCTGGTCCACAGGACGACACCGTGTGACGTTGGCTCTCCCGACGCCACGCCCAGCGTGAAGGGGTAGCTTTTGATCTTCGGTGCACTTATCCGCGCGGCCGGCAGCGACGCGGTCGCGATTCCGGCCGCGGACAGCCCGGACACCACGAGAAAACCGCGGCGTGCCAGGCTCGGGTTGATCGAATCAATAGAATCCATAGCCCCCTCCAAGACTCGAATGGTCTACCTACGGAATGGTGTGCAGGACGGCCTTCCCCACCGACCGGCAGCGGTTGGCCGTGGTCGACCCGGACGCTGGCGAGCTGGCCATCTCGGTGCTTCTCGGATTTCAGCATCGCGTGCTGTCCTGGTGGTAAACGGATCGAAAATCGTTAACAAAGGATTAATCAATGAAGGTGGGTTCAGCGAAAAACTCTGCCGGGCGCGTACGATTGTTTTTATCTATGGATCGATTGAATGTATGAATATACGGGGACGGTCAACAAATTGTTGACCCATAGCTTTTTTGTGGCGGCGGGGTGTGACGGCTTGGGCGCGGGAGGGTCCGACGCCGGTCGTCCGTGGCGCCCCGCACTCCTTGGTCATGATCCATATTGTGTGATCGCGCTGTCGGGGCGACGACGTGCTGATCGACGGTATGTGGATGTAGTAAGACGCGGATATTGCGCCTATAATCCGGGCGGATAAGTTGATCGTGGGCACGTTGATCGGCGTGCTGGTCCTGCCCTTGATCAGCATCGTGGCCGATGTTCGGGGGCGTTGTGGGATATCAGGTGGGAGTCGACCTGGGCTCGGCCAACACCGTGGTCGCTGTGGCCGACGACGGTTGGCCACAGGTGCTGGCGATCGGCGGCGGAACCGACATTCCGACCGTCCTCTACGCCGCGCCCGGCGGTGAGATACAGGTCGGCCGGGCGGCGCAACGCCGCGCGGCCGCCGATCCGGGCCGGGCCGCCCGCGGCTTTCCGCGACAGGTGGGTGATCCGACGCCCATCCTGCTCGGCGACGCTGCCTATACCCCCCAGGCGCTGGTGGCACGCCTGCTCGGCTGGGTCGTCGCCGCGGCCACCCGGCTGCGCAAGGCACCGCCTGATCACGTGGTCGTCGCTCATCCGGCCAGCTGGTCGCAGTTTCGGTGCGATCTGTTCACCGAAGCCGTCGGTCAGGTCGATGCCGCAGTCCCCATCACGGTGTGCTCCGCTGCCGACGCTGTCGGCGCGTTGCTCAATCGTCGGGGAGCGGCGACCCCCGGGGCATTCATGGGCATCTACGACCTGGGCGCGGGCTCCTTCGAGGCCGCGGTGCTGGCCGCTATGCCCGCCGGATTCCAGATTGCCGGTACCCCGGCTGGGATCACCCGCGCCGGTGGCATGGACATCGATGAGATCCTGCTCGCCTATGTCCTGCGCACGTTTGGTGACACCGCGTCCGGTCTTGACGACACGAATCCCGCGACGGCCACGGCTCTGCGTCGGTTACGGTATGAGTGCGCCCAGGCAAAGGAGATTCTCTCCGAGGACGACGTGGTCGATATTCCGGTTGACCTGTCATCGCTGGGTCTGCCCCAGGCCGGCCGCGATGCCATGCCGGAATCCGTGCGGTTGACCCGCGACGAGTTTGAGGCCCTTATCCGACCGATGGTGGACGACACGGTCCGGGTGTTCGAGCGCGCACTTCGTTCGGTTCCGGCGACGTCCGCGGACCTGTCAATGTTGCTCCTGCTCGGCGGCTCGAGCCGGATTCCCCTGGTTGGCCGGGTCCTCACCGAGGCATTCCCCGGCATCGGACGGCAGGAGGTCGGCTCGCCCGGCGATGTTGCCCTCGGTGCGGCGCTCATTGCCGCGCAGGGCGCGCACCAGACCGCGCCCCCACTCCAGACGGTGATCATTGCGCCGCCGGCGTTGAGTGTCCCGCTGGCGTTGACTGTCCCGCCGGGTTCGCAGATGCTTCCACCGTCAGTTCCGCCGGTTCGGTCAGTTCCGCCGATTTCGAGCAGCTGGCCCGGGGGAGTCCGGCCGTCGCCGAGCATGCCGCCCACGATCAGCGTGCCGCGGGCCGGGAACGCAGCGCCGGTCCCGGTCACCTCGGTCGAACCGGCGCACGCGGCCCACGCGGCCCGTCGGACGAAAAGGCGCGCGTTCACCGGCTTTGTCGGCACCCGACGGGGAATCGTCTCGGTGGCGGCCACGGTGCTCGTCCTGATCACGGCTACAACGGCTGGAATCGTCGTGACCGCCGACAACAGGGGGTCAGGTACCCCGGTCCCCTCGGCGTCGCTGTCCGCGGTGGCCCCGGTCCAGACGGTGGCCGCGCCGAGCGAGGCGTCGGTCCGCCCCGACAACGTCGTCCTCGCCTCCGGTTCCAGCGAGGTCGCACCGATCACAGAAACTGCCTACGCGCTGTTCCGCCGGCAACAGAGCGGCGTTGCGGTCCGCGTCGAATCGACGTCCACCGACGACGGCTTCACGCGGCTGTGCCAGGGCAAGATTGACATCGCCGGGGCCTCCTTCGCATTGAACACCGCATTCAAGGGCGATCCTGGCTGCGCCGACCGGGTCGCCGAGTTCGAGATCGCCCACAACACGCTGCCGGTCATCGTGAATCCGGCGAACACCTGGGCGCGGTGTCTGACGCTCAGCCAGCTCACAAACGTCTGGAAGAAGGGGTCGACAGTCACCAGCTGGAATCAGATCGATCCGAGCTTCCCGAACGAGCCGGTGGAGTTGTTCGGCCCGGCTCCGACGTCCGTCCACGGCCAGGTTTTCAACAACGAGGTGAACGGGGCGAGCGACAACGTCCGTGGGTACCGCGCGGTTGAGCTGGAAGCCGTGGCGCAGAACGTCGCCCAGAACAAGGACGCACTGGGCTTCCTCGACTTCCCGACGTTCGAGACCTACGGCAACAAGATTCGCGGCCTGGAGCTCGACAATGGCAGCGGCTGTGTGTCGCCGTCGGTGGTGTCCGCCGGGACCGGCACTTATATCCCGCTGTGCAAACCGCTCTACCTGTATGTGAGCAAAGAGGCCCTGCGTAAGCCGGCCACCGCCGCATTTGTCAACTTCTATGTGCGTAACGGCAAGGACATCGCGTTCAGGTCCCACGAGGTGCCGCGTAACGACGAGACGACGACAGGCAACATCAACCTTGCTGAGAAGCTCACTGCGGGGGTCGGCCCGGTTACAACATGACTGCGCCCAACAGGGTTGTCGCGGGCTGCCGTGCGGCCGACCGCGTCGTCGGGGCCGGTGCCAGCCCTGTTGTCAGACTCTCCCTCGTGCCGGGCGCTCCTATCGCGGGCAGGGGTCGGAGTAGGGAACCTGCGGAGCCCACTGCGTCCACCGCTCGCGGCTGAGTCGGAAGTGGGGATCCGCGCAGGCGGTCCGGGCAAGCGTGTCCGGATCGGTCGACAGCACCCGTAGATCGCCGTTGGAGCCGCCGGCCGCGAACGCGTAACCGTCTCCCGACACCGCAAGTCGGCTGACAGCCTTGTTCCGGTCGACGAGCCGGGTCAGTTCGACGGGTTTCGCGGTGGCGTCCCAGAACACGATGGCGCCGTCGGCTCCGGCGGACACCAGCAGGCCGTCCGCGCCGAAGGCTGCGCCGGTCACGCGATCGTCGTGGGCGCTCAGGATGCCCGTCGCCCGCGGTTTGCCGGGGTCCGTCAGATCCCACAGCCGCACCGTATGATCGTCACCACCAGTTACCGCGGCACGTCCATCCTGACTGAAGGCCACCGTTACGACCGCACCGACGTGTCCGGTCATGGTGGCGACCTGGTGGGGCTGTGCCGGGTCGGTCAGATCCCATAGCCGCACGGTTTCGTTCACGGCAGCGGTGGCGAGAAGCCGACCGTCCGGGCGCAGTGCGATGTCGGTCACCAGCCCGCTGCGGTTGGTCAGAAATGTGAGCGATGTCGGATGTCGCGGATCGCTGATGTCCCACAGCCCGACCGTTCCGTCCGCACCCACCGTCACCAGCAGTCTGCCGGAGGTGTCGAACACGAGCCGGACCACCGGGCTGATATGACCGTCGAGCCGGCTGACCCCGCCGGTAGCACCGGTTCCGCCGGTTCCGCCGGTTCCGCCGGTCTCCCAGGTCCGGTCGGCCCAGAGCCGGGCGGTGTTGTCGCCGCCGCCGACCGCGAGGCTGCGGCTGTCCGCGCTCAGCGCGACACCGCTTGCCGGCCCGGTCACCGCCGGGCTGAGTTCGGCGGCCAGGGTCGGCCTGCCGCGGTCGCTGAGATCCCACAGCCGGACCCGGCCGTCGGTGTCGACCTCGGCGAGGGTCCGGCCACGGGCGTCCCAGGCGACATCGATCACCGTCGCGCCGCGTTGTGGCAGCGACACCGCGGATGACGCGACGAATGACGCGACCATGGCGCGCCGTGCCTGGGTCGTCGGGGCGATCCGGTATGCGGCGACGGCGAGTTGGCCGGCCAGCTCTGGGTCGCGCTGACGCTGTGTGTCCGCGTTGCCGGCAAGCTGCCGGGACACCGCGGCTCGGTCCACGCCCGTCGGACCGCTGTTTCGGCCCGCGGTTGTGACGGCCAGGACGGACGCCGTCGCAACCGCCGCCGTGAGACAGCTGAGCAGGACAAGCCCGCGTCGGCCCAGGCGCCGGCGGCGTGGGGCGGGCGTGACGGGGGCGGCCATTCGTCGGGCTGGCATTGATCCGGCTGGCATGGACCCCGCCGGCGCCGGCGATACCGCGGGGTACGGCGAGACCGGTACCGGCGAGACCGATACCGGTCGCGGCGGTACCGGCGGTACCGATGGGACGAGCCCCACGGTGCCACCGCTGTCTGCCGGCGCCGAATCACGCTGCGGGAGCGCCAGGCGTCGGCGCGATCGACCGCCCCCCGCGGATCCTTTGCGCAGCCGTCCCGTCGATCGTCGGGTCGTTCCGGGTCCGCCCAGGCTCGCGGGGTCCAGGCTGCCCGTCAGGACGGCCCGCAGCGCGTCCGCACTCGGGCGTTCGGCTGGATCCTTGCGCATCGCGCGGGCGACCAGTTCGCGCAGGTCGTCGGGGATACCAAGAAGGCGTGGCTCGTCGTGGATGATCCGATAGAGGATCACTTCGGTAGGTCCTTCGCCCCATGCCGGATGGCCGGTCCCGGCGAAGATGACCACGCTTCCCCAGGCGAACACGTCCACGGCTGACGTGACGCCCTCGTCGAGGATCTGCTCGGGCGCCATGTAGGCGGGTGTGCCGATCGGTTGCGCGCCGACATGGCTGATGTTGGTCAGGATGCTTGCCGACCGGGCGAGCCCGAAGTCGATCACTTTGGGGCCGACCGGTGACAGCAGCACGTTGGCCGGGGTCAGGTCGCGGTGGATGATGCCGGCATTGTGGATGGCGCTCAGTGCCGTCGCTACGCTCAGTGCGAGATGTTCAAGGTCGGCGGGTCGCAGCGGGCCGCGGGCGCTGACCATTCTCGACAGCGTCGGTCCCTCGACGTATTCGGTGACAAGGTAGGGCTGGGGGCCGTCGGGGTCGGCGTCGAGTACGGCCGCGGTCGCGAAGCGCTTCACCTTGCGGGCGCTTTCGGCCTCACGCCGGAACCGGGCGCGGAACTCGGGGTGTTCGGCGAGATCCGGGCGGATCACCTTGATCGCTACCCACTGGCCGTCCTGGCCGGAAGCGTCGGGGCGGGAGGCGAGGAAGACGGCACCCATCCCGCCCTGCCCGAGGCGGCCTGCGACGCGGTACGGTCCGAGCTCGCGGGGGTCGTCCGGCCGCAGCGGAGCCACGACAGCGCCCGACACGGGCGGTGGCGTCGTTCCCGGCACGGCTGCACCCCCCGGAAACGCGTCGACTTCCATGGTCCGATAGTGGTGTCACGGTACGCCGCGCCCATGGTGTGGCGTCCAGAGCCTCGTGGCACCGGATGTTCGATCGCGATCATTCTCGCGCACCCGCCGCCGCCAGGGCAATCCCGTTATGGCGGGCGGCTCGGCGAGTTCAGCCGGATAGCGTGCCACCCGCGGGCTCCTCACCCGGCGTAATCAGGCTGCCGAGAGCGGCCAACCGCGCGGGAACGGCCTGATAATAGGACCACACTCCGCGTTTGTCACGGGTGAGTAGGCCGGCGTCTACGAGCACCTTGAGGTGGTGGCTGATCGTGGGCTGGGTCAGTCCCAGTGGTTCGGTCAGCTCGCACACGCACGCCTCACCGCCGGCATGGGCGTAGATCAAGGAGAGCAGCCGCAGCCGGGTGGGGTCGGCGATGGCCTTGAGGACACCGGCGAGCTGGGCGGCCGCCTCGGCGGAGAGGGGTTCGCGCGAGAGCGGGGTGGCGCAGGCCCAGTCCGCATTCGCGGCTGCCTCCGTCCCGAAACGGATGCTGGTCGCGGTCATGACTTCAGCATGCCTCGGCTATTGACAGCCGTCTATGGCTGGGGCACGCTCGACACCATCGTGATATAGATGTTTGTCGATGTCTGGAGTTTGGTCATGATGGCGAGCCGGGTGCAACTGGCACTGAACGTCTCGGATGTGGATGTGGATGCTGGCGAGCTGTTGACCGTCATCACCCCCGCCCCGTGACCGCCGGGCAGACCCCGCCGCAGACCCCACCGCAGACCCCGCCGCTGGCACGGCGGCTCGCGGCGGAGGCGGTCGGCAGCATGTTGCTCGCCAACCTGATGTTCGACCTGCCGGCGGTATCGATCTCCACCCATCACCGGGCGTCCGGACCACACCTGCTGTCGGAGGTCGTGGCGACCGCGGGCCTCCTGCTTGTCATCTTCGCGCTGGCCCGACCCATCCGCGACGACATCGATGCCCGGGTCCGCGCCCTGCTCGCGGATCTTGTCCCCGCCGACGTCTGATCATCTGGGACGTCCGCAATGCCGGGCACTCTTACCCGGGCGGCAGCGTGCGCGTCGGGCGCATCACGACCTCGGTGACGGTGGTGTGGATGGGCAGCGCGAGCACCGCCGTCACCATCTCGGCGACGTCCTGCGGCGCCATGAGCGCGTCTGGCGCCCAGGGTCGGCCCTCGGCCTGGAGCACCCGGCGCTGCATGGCGGTCGCCGTCCGGCCCGGAAGCATCGTGCACACGCGGACGTCGGCGTCGGCCACCTCTGCGCGCAGGCTGTCCGCGATCGCGCGCAGCGCGTGCTTGGTGGCGGCATACTGGCCGATCTTCGGGCTGGCGGAGATGCCCTGGGTCGAGTTGACGAAGATGACGTCCCCGCCGCAGCGTCGGCCGGCGCACAGCAGATCCGGGAGCAGGAGCTGGGTGAGGGCGTAGGGCGCACGGACGTTCACCGCGTACTGGTGGTCAAGGTCGCTGATGTCCGCGTCCGCCATGGGCGAACGTTGATAGGCACCAGCCGAGTGGATCAGGATGGACAGGCCGCCGAACTGCCGGCGGACAGCCTCGGCGAGCTCGGCCCGGGCATCGGTGTCGGTGATGTCCGCCCGGTGGAGGTGGATCTCGGCTCCGTGGCCGCCCGCCTGCGCGGCCAGCGCGTCCAGCGCGGGCTGGTCCCGGCCGGTCGCGATGACCGACGCGCCCGCGACGGCGAGCCGCACGGCGATGGCGTGTCCGATCCCGCTGGACGCGCCGGTCACGAGCGCCGTGCGGCCGACCAGCTCCGGTGGCCGATGCGCG
>NZ_CAUVXP010000029.1:0-45593 GCF_963555955.1 Protofrankia sp. Cas3 | reverse complement strand
AAACCCTGCAGAGCGCGTCCGGGGTCGGTCCCCGGCTCGCCCAGGCCGTCCTCGGCGTGCACAGCCCCGACGGCGTGCGCCGCGCGGTCGCGGCTGAGGATCTGGCCGCTCTGACCAAGGTGCCCGGCATCGGCCGCAAGGGTGCGCAGCGCATCGTCCTCGATCTCAAGGACCGCCTCGCAGCGCCGATGTCGGTGCCCGTGGGCCAGGGTGGGAACGCCGGCGCGAACAACGGTGCCGATGCGGACAACGGTGCCGACGCGAACAGCGATGCCGGCGTGGGCGGCGGTCCGTCGGCGGTGCCAGACAGACCCCGGGTCGCCGTTGCCGAACAGGTTCGTCTCGCGCTGCTCGGGCTTGGCTACACCGCGCGTGAGGCCGAGGACGCGCTGACCACAGTGCGCGCCAGTGACAACGGCCTGGGTGACGCTGGCGCTGTCGGTGACGATCAGGCGCCGGACACGGTAGCTCTGCTGCTGCGCCGGACGCTGGCCGCCCTGCGGCCCCGGTGATGCAGCCCGTGGATGCCGAGGGTCTGGTCTCGCCGGTGGCTGAGCCGGAGGAGCAGGCGTTCGAGGCCGGTCTGCGGCCGGGGAGCCTGGCGGAGTTCATCGGCCAGCAGAAGGTCCGCGAGCAACTTACGATCATGTTGGAAGGGGCGCGGGCCCGCGCCCGTCCGCCCGACCACGTCCTGTTGTCCGGGCCACCCGGGTTGGGCAAGACCAGCCTGGCGATGATCATCGCACGGGAGCTGTCGGTCCCGTTGCGGATGACCAGCGGTCCGGCGGTCGAACGCGCGGGAGATCTCGTCGCGATCCTCACCGCGCTCGCTCCGGGCGACGTGCTGTTCCTGGACGAGATCCACCGGATCGCCCGCCCCGCGGAGGAACTGCTCTACGCCGCGATGGAGGACTTCCGGGTCGACGTGGTGCTCGGCAAGGGCCCCGGCGCGACCGCGATCCCGCTGGACCTCGCTCCGTTCACCCTGGTTGGCGCGACCACCCGGTCAGGTCTTCTCACCGGCCCGCTGCGTGATCGGTTCGGGTTCACCGCACACATGGACTTCTACGATCCCGATGAGCTGACCAGTGTGCTGACCCGCTCGGCCGGGTTGCTGGGGGTACGTCTCACCGGCGACGGCGCCACCGAGGTTGCCGGGCGGTCGCGTGGGACGCCGCGGATCGCCAACCGGCTGCTGCGCCGGGTTCGTGACTACGCCGAGGTGCGGGCGGACGGAATCGTCACGCGCGAGGTCGCCCGGGCCGCCCTGCGCGTCTATGATGTAGACGCGCTCGGCTTGGACCGGCTCGACCGGGCCGTGTTGGAGGCGCTGGTGCGCCGCTTCGGCGGCGGTCCGGTGGGCCTGACGACTCTGGCGGTCGCTGTGGGGGAGGAACCCGACACGGTCGAGGAGGTCGCCGAGCCGTTCCTGGTCCGTGCGGGTCTGTTGGCCCGGACCCCCCGCGGGCGGATCGCCACCCCTGCCGCGTTCACCCATCTCGGTCTTGATCCCCTTGATGATGCCCTGGGACGTTCTCAGGTCCCGCGGTAAGAGCGCCCGACAACAGGGGCGTGGATGAAGGTGCGGGGCTGGGGTACGTAGATCGCAAGACGGAGGAGGGAGGCACCGGAGGTTGTGGGTGTCGACCGACGGAGCCGGGGTACCCCGTGCATCGCGCAGCGATGGATGGGGAGCGATGCGGCGAGGCGCGTGCCCGAGCCCCGCGACGCCGCGTCCCCTGTTGCCAGGGCGCTCTAAGAGCGCCCTGGCGGGCCGAAGGCGATGCGATTGTGGTTCTGTCGCAGCGCCGGCGGCTGAAGTCCCCGGGTGACTGGCGGGCCGAAGGCGATGCGATTGTGGTTCTGTCGCAGCGCCGGCGGCTGAAGTCCCCGGGTCGCTGGGGGGCCTGCGCGTCACGAGCCCGCGGTCGGTACGTAGCATCGGCCGCACTACATGGGAGGACGTGGACGTGCAGGCAATGGTGGTCGCCGAGACGGCGGCCCAGAATGGTGGCGGTAGCGGGATCGGCGGTTTTCTGCCGCTGATCCTGATTGTGGTGGTTGTCTTCTTCTTTATGTCGACCCAGCGGCGCCGCCAGCGGGCGCAGCAGCAGACGCTGGCCTCGCTTGTTCCGGGCACCCTGGTGGTGACCACGGCCGGTCTCTACGCGACGGTGGTCGAGGTCGACGAGGGTGACGTGCTACTGGAGGTCGCGCCGGACGTCGTGTGCCGGTTCGCTCGCGCGGCGATCGCCAGGGTTGTCTCCGCGTCGGACGACGAGGCGTCGGACGACGACGCGCCGGACGATGCCGAGGCGGTCGAGGGCTACTCGGATCACGACGTCGCGCCGGGTGATGCCGGGGTTGACGACCACGGTTCGGCCAACTCGCACATCGACATGACAAAGACGGACGTAACCAAGAGTGACGCGACCAAGACGGACGTGACCAAGAGCGACTCTCCCGGGAACGGGAAGACGTCGGGGAAGTCGGATGCGCCCGGTGGGTAGTGCGGTCCGCTGATGCGACATCATCCGAACGGGCCGGACAGACGGTCGGCAACGGGCTCCAGGACGGGCCTGCCTGAACGGGGTACAGGAACGCATCCGGCTTGACAGTCGTTCCGATACCTTGGGCGCGGCTGACACTGTTGTCTCGGCCGGTGTTGTCCTGGCCGGCCGCAGGCGGAGCGAACATGGTCCGCTGTGCGTTTCCGGCGGTACTGCCGGATCTGAGGTCGCCTGCGGTGGGCCGGTTGCTCCACCAGACGGGCGACGAAGGCACTGACGAAGGCACCGACGAAGGCACCGACGAAGGCACCTAGGTAAGCACTGACGTAAGCACTGGAACAGACAGTGAAATGAGCGCACCGGCGCGTGATGAAGGGACATCCGTTGGCACAAGGGTCAGGGCCACGGCGTAAGGCCACGCGCCCCGCCTGGTCTCGGATCGGGGTCCTTTCCGGCCTTCTGGTGTTGCTCTACGGGGTCATGGCCCTGACGGGTACCTGGACGCCGAAGCTCGGGCTCGACCTGCAGGGCGGCACCAGCGTGATTCTCACGCCCAGGTCGACCGAAGCGGGCAGGGGTGTGGACAGCGGGGCGGTCGACAAGGCTGTCGACATCATCCGTGAGCGTGTCAACGGTCTTGGCGTCGCTGAGGCCGAGGTCAAGCGGAATAACACGCAGATCGAGATCGCGGTCCCCGGCCGCGGACGCAATGATGTTGTTGCGCTGGTGGGCCAGACGGCGGAACTGCGTTTCCGCCAGGTCGCCACGTCGGCGCCCGCGGCTGCGGCGCCTGCACCGGCGCCGACATCGGCCCCAGCTCCGGGTCAGACCCCAGCTGTGGGTCAGAATGGTTCGCCGACACCGGCTCCCGGCGCAACCTCATCCGGAGGTCCGGCCGCCACGTCGCCTTCCGGGACGTCGGGGGCCACTGCGAAGCCGTCTGCGTCCACAACCACTCGATCGGATGTCGTGAGCAGCGGCCTGCTCGCGCAGGCGGCTACCACGCAGGCGGGCACGACCCAGGCGCCTACCACGCAGGCTGCCACGACGGGCTCGCCGGCGCCCGCCGCGCCGTCCTCGCCGCCGGCGGCGACGGATCAGGCCGCTGCGGCCGCCGCCGGTGCCACGCCACCGGCGGAGGTCATCAGCGCGTTCGAGGCACTGACCTGCGCCCCGTCGGATGCACACCGCCGGACTGCGAGCACCGAGAAGCCGTCCGAGTGGGTTGCCGCCTGCGATCGCGCGGGCGCGACCAAATACCTGCTCATGCCCGCCGAGGTGGTGGGAACCGACGTGAAATCGGCTACGGCGGGACTGGCCAGTTCCGGCGGTAGCACGTCTGTGAGTACCGGCCAGTGGGTCGTCAACGTCAGCTTTACCGGCAGCGGGCAGGCGAAGTTCACCAAGTTGACCGAGGAGACGATCGGCAAGCAGGTGGCGATCGTTCTCGACGGCGTGGTTCAGTCCGCGCCGAGCACCAATGACCGCATCGCCGGGGACGCACAGATATCGGGGTCGTTCACCCAGTCCAGCGCTCAGGATCTTGCCAATGTGCTGCGCTATGGTGCGCTGCCGCTGGCATTCGAGCAGTCCAGCGCCGAGTCGGTATCCCCGACCTTGGGCAAGGATTCACTCAGGGCCGGCCTGTTGGCGGGTGCCATCGGTCTGCTGCTGGTCGTCCTGTACTCGTTCCTGTACTACCGGGCCCTCGGGATTGTGGTGATCAGCTCGCTGGCGGTGAGCGGCCTGCTTATCTACGCCGCTGTGGTGCTGCTCGGCCGGTGGATCGGATTCACCTTGACCCTGGCCGGTATCGCCGGTCTGATCGTCTCCATCGGCCTTACCGCGGACTCCTTCGTCGTCTATTTCGAGCGCATCAAGGACGAGGTCCGCGCCCACCGCAGCGTGCGCGCGGCGGTCGACCGGGCGTGGCCGTCAGCCCGGCGGACCATGTTGTCCGCGGACACGGTCTCCTTCCTCGCCGCCGCGGTGCTGTACGTTCTCTCGGTCGGGTCCGTCCGGGGATTCGCGTTCACGCTTGGGCTGTCAACGCTGATCGACATTCTGATCATGTTCATCTTCACCAAACCGGTTGTCTCCCTGCTCGTCCGCATGCCGTTGTTCGCGACCAGCCGATTCTCCGGCCTCACGGTCTCAGCGGTCGGCGCGAGGGAGACCCCCGGTACCGGCCGTGACAGGCCGCCAGCACCGGCACGCCTGACAAAGAGCGGGCGGTCCTCGGTCGCCCAGGGCAAGGCGGGTGCGCGTCCAGCCGATCCGCGATCGTCCGATTCACAGTCATCACGGTCGCGTCCGGCCGGCGCGGGACAGGAGGAGTAGAGGTGTCCTGGGCCAGGAGGCTCTACCGCAGCGAGTTCGAGGTCGACTTCGTCGGCCGGCGTAAGGTCTGGTATCTCGTCTCCGCCGTGGTCCTGACGATCTGTATCGCCAGTATGGCGATCCGGGGTTTCTCGCTCGGGATCGACTTCAAGGGCGGTGCGCTGTTCCAGTTTCCCGCCGGCGGCCGGCCGGTCGCGGAGGCGCAGGCTGCACTGTCCGCTGCCGGTGTCAACCCCGCCGACGCCGTGGTTCAGGAGCTGGAGACCTCGCACCAGATACGGGTGCAGACCCCGTCGTTGACCGACGTGCAGACCGCGCAACTCCAGACCGCCATCGAGCAACGGTTCGCCGTCGCCGATACGGCCATCGACATCTCGACGGTCGGTGCGTCCTGGGGGTCGACCATCACCAACAAGGCGCTGCAGGGGCTCGCGGTGTTCCTGGCGTTGGTGATGATCTATCTATCCATCAGGTTCGAGTGGAAGATGGCGGTCGCCGCCATGGCGTCGCTCGTCCACGACCTGGTCGTCACCATGGGCATCTACTCGCTGGTGGGTTTCCAGGTCACTCCCGCCACGGTGATCGCTTTGCTGACCATCCTGGGCTTCTCCCTCTACGACACGGTCGTGGTCTTCGACCGGGTCCGGGAGAACACCGCCGGGATGGGCACGACCAGCCGGCGCACCTATGCCGAGGCCACCAATGACTCGTTGAACCAGACGTTGATGCGTTCGCTCAACACATCCTTCATCGCGCTGGTACCGGTCGGTTCGCTGCTCTTCGTCGGTGCCGGGCTGTTGGGTGCCGGTACGCTGGAAGATCTTGCTCTTGCCCAGTTCGTCGGCATCGCATCGGGTGCCTATTCGTCGCTGTTCGTCGCGACGCCGCTGTTGGTGGATCTGAAGAAGAACGAGCCGGCGGTCCGGGCACTGGATGCGCGGGTGGCCCGGTCCCGGGCGGCGGCCCTGCGCGAGTCGACCAAAGGGCCCCGGGTCGCCACGGGGGTGGTGACCATGCCTGCGCCTGACCCCGATGGGCAGACAGGGGACAGCGGGGTGGACATCGGTGCGACGCGGGGTGCGACCGGTGCTGACGATTTCTCCGACGACGAACGTGAGAAACCTCTCGACAACCGTGAACCTGCCGTGGCCGGGGTCCGATCCGGCCGGCCCGGGGCGGCGCGCCGGCCGACGCAGGCGCGGCGTTCTGGCCGCAAAGGCCGTCCAGGCGGTAAAAAGCGGCGGTGACGACCACCGAACCAACCCCGATGACCGCGGCGACCTCCACCTCCGCCTCCACCGGCGTCCCAGGCCGTGCCGCGGATGTGCTGCGTGCCCACGTTCGAGACGTTCCCGACTTTCCCAAGCCCGGAGTGATCTTCAAGGACATCACGCCTCTGCTGATGACACCGGCGGCCTTCGCGGTGGTCATCGACGCGCTTGCCGAGACTGCCGACGGCCACGGTGCCACCGTCGTGGCGGCCATCGAGGCGCGCGGTTTCCTGCTGGCGGCTCCGGTTGCCTACCGTCTCGGCGTCGGTGTCGTTCCCGTTCGCAAGCAGGGCAAGCTTCCCGGTGCGACGATCAGCAGGACCTACGACCTGGAGTACGGCACCGCAACGCTGGAGGTCCAGACCGACGCCTTCAGGCCCGGTGACCGGGTCCTGCTCGTCGACGATGTCCTCGCCACCGGTGGCACCGCGCTCGCCACCGCCGAGCTGGTACGCCAGTCCGGCGCCGAGGTTGTCGGGCTCGCCGTGCTGATGGAGATCATGTTCCTGCTCGGACGCGATCGCCTGGTGCCCCTCGCGATCTCGTCGATCATGGAGGTGTGACGGATCAGGCGGCCTCGTGGTGATTCGATCACGTCAGCTCTGATCCGTGGGTCCTGCGACCTACATGTGATCCAGCTGTGTCTGCCTGGGGTTGCGGATGGAGTACGACCGACGCAGCGTTAGCCTGCAAGGGATGGCCGAAGGGGGTGCGATCGTGGTTTGTCGCACCGCCGGAGGCTGGGTGACGGGCTGGATGGCCGAAGGGGGTGCGATCGTGGTTTGTCGCACCGCCGGAGGCCGGGTGTATTGCTAGGTGAAGCAGGAGTGGCTTGTGCCCGAGGCAGCACCGGTGGTGACCGGAGTGTCCGAGCCTGGCGTGACGATCTTTGATGAATCGTCGCCGGCAGGTGAGCGCGCCGCGCGCGGCGCCGGCGAAGCCGACCGGACGCGCTCGGATGGTGAGGCTGTCCGTATCGACGGTGGATCGTCGCCCGGTTCCGCTCACCAGGCGGGCCTCCCGGGCGACCACGGGGAGCCCGACTCCGGTGACGGTTCGCCGGTGGTGCCGCGCCTGGGGCACGAGTCGCCGCCGCTGCCCCGTCGGGTCCGGGGCCGGTTCTCCAAACTGGCGTCGCATCGCGCACCCTCGCCGTCGCTGTTGGATCCGGTACTGCGGGGGCTGCTGGCCAACCATCCCCGCGCCGATGTCGGCCCCGTGTACAGGGCGTTCGAGACCGCGGCAGGGGTGCATACGGGCCAGGTGCGTCTGTCCGGGCACCCCTATGTGACCCATCCCGTAGCTGTCGCGAGCATCCTTGCCGATCTCGGCATGGACACCCCGACGCTGTGCGCCGCGCTCCTGCATGGCACCGTGGGCGACGCTCACATGACCCTCGAGGGTATCCGGGACGAGTTCGGCGACCACGTCGCGGATGTTCTCGACGCGGTGATGAAGCTCCACCGGGTGAAGGTCGGTGAGGGCGCCCAGGCCGAGACGATCCGTCGCATGGTGGTCGCGATGGCCCGTGACCCGCGGGCGCTGGTGATCAAGCTCGCCGCCCGTCTGCACAACATGCGGACCCTGCGGTTCCTGCCCGAGCACAAACAGGAACGTAAGGCCCGCGAGACCCTGGAGATCTACGCCCCCCTCGCTCACCGGTTGGGGATGAACTCGCTCAAGTGGGAGCTGGAGGATCTCGCTTTCGCGACCCTCTACCCGAAGCGTTACGACGAGATCGTCCGCCTGGTGGCCGAGCGCGCGCCGAGCCGGGACACCTACATCACCGGTGTGGTCTCCGCGGTGGTGGCCCATCTCGGTGAAGCTAAGATCAAGTCTGTCGTCACCGGTCGTCCCAAGCACTATTATTCGATCTACCAGAAGATGGTGGTGCGCGGCCGGTCGTTCGACGACATCTACGACCTGGTCGGAATCCGGGTGTTGGTTGACTCCGTCCGCGACTGCTACGCGTCCCTGGGCACGCTCCACGCGAACTGGAAGCCGATTCCGGGTCGGTTCAAGGATTACATCGCGATGCCCAAGTTCAACATGTACCAGTCGCTGCACACGACGGTGATCGGGCCCGACGGCAAGCCCGTGGAGCTGCAGATCCGCACCCACGCGATGCACAACCGGGCTGAGTACGGGATCGCGGCGCACTGGAAGTACAAGGAGGACGGGGTCGCGGCCCAGCCGTCAGGCACGGCCAAGGCGCGGGCGTTCGGGCTTGCCGACGGCGGGTCGAAGGCGGGCGGCCGGTCCCGCCGGGGTGGCTCCGGCCACGATCAGACCGCCTGGCTGCGCCAGATCCTCGACTGGCAGCGGGAGACCGCGCAACCCGGCGAGTTTCTCGACAGCCTGCGGTTCGACCTGTTCACCGATGAGGTCTTCGTCTTCACCCCCAAGGGTGACGTGATCGCATTGCCGGAAGGGTCGACCCCGGTCGACTTCGCCTACGCCGTCCACACCGACGTCGGCAACCAGTGCGTGGGCGCAAGGGTCAACAGCAGGCTCGCCGCTCTTGACACTCCGCTCGACAACGGGGACAGCGTCGAGATTTTCACCTCACGCGCACATGCGGCCGGGCCGAGCGAGGACTGGCTGACCTTCGTCCGGTCGTCCCGGGCCCGCACGAAGATCCGCCAGTGGCACGCCCGGGAGCGACGCGAGGACGCCGTCGTCGCCGGCCGGGACGCCATCGCTCGGATGATGCGTCGCCACGGTCTCCCGCTCACCCGCTTGATGAACGGCGACGTGCTGCCCAGCCTGGCCAAGGACATGCGGTACCCCGACGTTTCCGCGCTGTATGCCGCGATCGGTGAGAATCATGTCAGCGCGCAGAACGTGGTCGCCCGGCTGGTGTCCGCGCTCGGTGGACCCGAGGGCGCGGCCGAGGACGTCGCCGAGACCGCCCTGCCGACTCGGGCGCTGCGGCGGTCGGTGGGCGATCCGGGGGTAATCGTCACCGGCTCGCAGGACGTGTGGGCGAAGCTCGCCCGCTGTTGCATGCCGATGCCGGGGGACGCGATCACAGGTTTCGTCACACGGGGTAAGGGCGTGTCCGTGCATCGCCACGACTGCCAGAACCTGGCGATCCTGCGTGCGGCGCCGCACGACCGGACTATCGCGGTCGAGTGGGCCGCATCCTCGGGTTCGGTGTTCCTTGTCGTCATCCAGGTCGAGGCGCTGGACCGTGTCCGTCTACTGTCCGACGTGACCCGGGTGCTGACCAACCACCACGTCAACATCCTGTCCGCGTCGGTGACGACTACAAAGGACCAGATTGCGATCAGCCGGTTCACCTTCGAGATGGGGGACGCAAAGCACCTGGGACACATCCAGGATGCGGTGCGATCGATCGAGGGCGTGCACGACTGCTATCGGGTCACCTCGGGCGTGCGGTGCTGATCATGATTGCATCGTCCGGCTATGCGGCGGTTCCCGCCGGTGGGAACCGATTGTTCCGCGTACGACATCGATGTTGCCGCGGCAGACGGTCGTCGTCCGCCGCGGTATGGCTCGCCGGCCAGTTGCGCGCTGAGATCTGGTAAAGGGGGGGCGCTGTGGACGCCGAGATCGTAGGTGCCGGTATGCAGGGCGCGGCGTTGCCCGCGCGGATGGAACGGGCTGGCGGGGGCTGGCCGGCCGGAGAAGCTGACGGTGCCGGCGGGGGAGAGGAAACCTCGCGTACGCTTGCCGCCGCCCGGCTGGCCACTGCCCGCTTGGCCCATCTGGCCCGCTGGATGGCGGCGGTCCGCAGCACGCCGCCGGTGCCGCCGGAGCTGCGTGAAGTGACCGATGCGCACTGTCTGCATCATCCCAAGGCCGACATCGGCCTCATCGTCCACGCATACGACGTCGCGAACCGGCAGCATGCCGGTCAGGAGAGACACAGCGGCGACCCGTACATCACCCACCCGCTCGCGGTCACCGAGATTCTCGCCGAACTCGGGGTGGATACCACCACGATCGTCGGGGCATTGCTGCACGACACCGTCGAGGACACCCCCTACACACTGGAGGCCGCCGCCGCGGATTTCGGCCTTGAGGTCGCCAACATCGTCGATGGGGTGACCAAGCTCGACAAGATGCGTTTCGGCGACGCGGCCGAGGCCGAGGCGGAGACCCTGCGGAAACTGATCGTCGCCCTTGCCAAGGACTATCGGGTTCTTGTCATCAAGATTGCCGATCGTCTCCACAACATGCGGACTCTCGGCTTCAAGTCGGCGCCCAAGCAGGCGCGCATCGCCCGGGTGACCATCGAGATCCTCGCGCCCCTGGCGCATCGGCTCGGCGTGAGTGTGATCAAGAGGGAGTTGGAGGACCGTTCGTTCGCAGTCCTGTATCCCGGCGAGTACCGGCGGATACAGGAGATGGTCGACGACTTCAGCGCCGCGGAGCGCACCTCCGGCCAGGTTGCCGCTATCGTCGCCGCGCTGCAGGGCGGTCTTGAGGATGCTCGCATCAACGCCCGGGTCTCGGTCAGGACGAGCCACCTCTTCTCGATCTACAAGCGGGCGCAGGAGCGCGGCTTCCAGGCGCGTGACTACAACGACATCGCCCGTGTGCTGATCCTCGTAGATTCTGTCACTGACTGCTATGAGACGCTCGGGGAAGTGCACGCCATGTGGCGCCCGGCGCCCGGGCGGCTACGCGACTTCGTGGCCACCCCCAAGTTCAACATGTACCAGTCCCTGCACACGACGGTCGTGGACTCGGCGGGCAAGCCCGTCGACATCCAGATCCGCACCGACGCCATGCACCGTCTCGCGGAAACCGGGATCATCGCGCGGCCGGTCGGGCCGTCCGCGGACGGCGCCCGCCTGGAAGGTCTGGCATGGCTGCACAGCCTCCTCGACTGGGAGGGTGAAGCAAAGGATCCGGGTGAGTTCATCGAGTCGCTGTCGGCGGATCTCGACTCGGACGAGGTCCTCATCTTCACGCCCAAGGGCAGGATCATCGCCCTACCCGCGAGGTCGACGCCGGTTGATCTGGCCTACGCCGTCCACACCGAACTCGGCCACCGTGCCATCGGTGCTCGCGTCAACGGCAGGTTGGTTCCGCTGCACACCCGCTTGCGTAACGGTGACGTCGTGGAAATCCTGCGGTCCGGCCTGCCGGGCGCCGGTCCGTCCGAGGACTGGTTGGATTTCGTCAAGACCTCCCGCGCCAGAGTGAAGATCCGTCGCAGGACGACGAAGCAGCGGCGGGACGCCGACACGACCTCTCCTGCCACCGGGCCTGACACCACCGGGCCTGACACCACCGCCGATCCCGGCGGGCTGGCGGCGGGCGCCATGGTGCCCACGGAGGGTCCCGTGGTGCCGGCCGCGGCTCATCTGATCGAATCCCAACCGGCGGGATCCGCTGCTTCTGATGCCGCTTCTGCGACCGGGGCTGCGGCTGTGGCGGCACCGGGCGGTGCGGACCTGGCCGACTCGACCGTTCTGGCCGACTCAACCGTTCTGGCCGACTCGACCGTTCTGGCCGACTCAACCGTTCTGGACAACGAGGTCGGCCCGTCGCACCGGCCCGATCCCGGCGGGGATCGGGCCCACCGGCCCTCGGTGCGGCCCGCGGTGTCGCAGCCGCAGCTGCCGCGGGGTCGCGTTCGTTCGCAGACCGGGGCGGGGTTGGCCGCGGTTGACGGCCGGCCGGACGTCCCGGTACGTCTTGCGCGCTGCTGTCTGCCCCTGCCGGGGGATGACGTGGTCGGCTTCACCACCACGCACAGCCCGGCGGTCTCGGTACACCGGCAGGAATGCGCGAACGCGGCGGATGTCCGTGGGGATCGGCGCCGGGTCGCGGTGACCTCCTGGATTCCCACCACGACGGCGACCTTCCCCGCCGAGATCGCGGTCGAGGCATTTGACCGGTATGGCCTGCTTGCGGACATCACCGAAATGCTGTCGGACGCGTCGGCCGCCGTGCGGTCCGCGTCCACCATCACAGCCGAGGACAGGGTGGCCCGGGCCCGATTCACCGTCGAGGTCGCCGGGCCGGCGCAGCTGGACGCGGTCCTCGCAGCCGTACGGACGGTGGGTGGCGTGTATGACTGCTACCGCACCGGCGGAGTTCGAGCCGATCCCTGCGCTTAGTGGTCGGGCGGTACCCTGTTTCTGTTTGTTACATATGGTAATCAGTCGCTCGTTCGTTTCCGCCGTTCTGCGGAGAAATGGCACAAACGGCACTCTCGGTGCCCAGCCCACGGTGAGCGCCCGTCTGCCGAATGGAATGCCCGGAATCCAGTGCCGACTGCAGTCACCGTAAATTTGTCGGTGGACCCCCCCGTTCGATGTAGAGTATGTTGTTCATGCGCCGATTGATCGGGGGAGTTCGTGGGCCATCTGCAGGCCATGACCAGCATTGATTCGTCTGAAGCGGCGGAGCGGATCGGGCGTCTGCTGGTGGAGCGTCGGCTTGCCGCCTGTTTTCAGGTTCTCGGCCCGATTCGCAGCATCTACCGATGGCGCGGCGAGATCGAGCAGGCGGACGAATGGATATGTCTGGCGAAAACGACAACTGAGCGATTTGCCGAGTTGGCGCAGGAGATCGCCCAGGCGCACCCGTACGAGACGCCGGAGATCATTGCGACGCCGATCGTCCACGGGCTCGGCGACTATCTGGACTGGATCACCGCCGAGACGGCGCCGTCCACGCGCTCAGGCCAGCACCCGTAGCTGCTCGTCGAGGTCCCGTACAGGCTGTGTCTCCCGCCACGGCCGGAGTTGATCGCGGACCTGTCGGACCCGGGCCAGCCCCAGCGAGAAGTCCGTCTGCGCCACGATCGCGAGCGCGTCCGCGGCCAGTTGGCATGCCTGGTCGGGCTCCCGGCGGTGGATGTGCACCTCGGCGAGGGCGGCGAGCAGCAGCGAGCGCTTTTTCGTGGCGGTCGGGCTGGTCGGCGACAGACTCTCGGCCGCGGCCGCGTAGGCGGCGTCCGGGCGGCGTAAGCGGGTGAAGGTCGTGACCTTCATCCCGTTGAGGCGGGGGCGGTCGAAGAACTGCGTCCATACCCGGTCGTGCGCCGGATCGGCCCGGTCGTAGGCGTCGCCGGCCCGCTCGAGCGCGCGCAGCGCCGCGCCGCTGTCCCCCCGGGAAGCCTGTTCCTCGGCCTCGCGAGCGGCCAGCCACGCACGGGTCATCATGCTGCCGCCGAGCGCGGCTCGGCGCTGCGCCTCTGTCAGTAGTGCACAGGCCTGGTCCGGGCGCCCGGCCATACCCGGTTGATAGCTTTCGTACCCGAGCACACATGCCCACAGGGCGTTGTCATCGGCCTCGCGGGCGGCCTCGACCGCGACCCGGTAGTAGGCGAGTGCCCGCGTGTTGTCGCGCATGTCAAAGGCGAGCCACCCGGCAAGTGCCGCGGCCTCGCCGGCAGTGGCGGCCAGGTCACGGCGTACCGCCGACCGTGGTGAGGTCTCCAGCAGCCGGCTCAGCGTCACCAGATGCGTGGTCACCTTGTCCATGAGGGCCCGGGCCGGGACCCGTTCCTCCAATCCGAACAGACCCGCCGTGCGCGCGGACAAATCATCGACAATCGACGGGGTGACCACGGCCTGCTGCCGAAGGGCCGCGGAAAGCCGATCCCAGGGCTCGGTGTCGAAGGTGACCGGTGTGACCGCGACGCCCCCGGCTGCCGCGACCATCCGTAAGAAGGAGCGCCGCTCCACGCTCGTTTGGGGCTGTCCCGGATCGCGGCCCGCCTCCGGATCGGTGCGGACCCGGGTCATCGTTTCGTCGTCGATGAAGCCGAGTTCCCCGGAACTCCGGTGGAATAGCGCGCGCAGCAGCCGTTGGTAACGAAGGCTGGGCTTCTTGTCGCCCTTCTCCCACTTGCAGACCATATTGCCGGTGACGCCTGCCTCGCGTCCTTCGTGGATGACGGCGAAGCGTCGCAGCTCGGTCGCGAGTCGTTCCTGCGACCAGCTTCTCTCCTCGCGACAGGTTCGCAACCGGGTGTTGGGGATGCGTTCCGGGGGATTCGATACGGCGGGCGAAACCGCCCTGGCTGGCGCTGTCATCTTCCGTCTCCCCCAGATGGCGTGCTCGACAAAGGCAGCTTATCCCGTCGTCCTGGACATCCGACTTGCACCCACCCACCTGGCCGTCCGGACAAGGGCTCGGACAGTTCGGCGCCGGCCGCCGTTTGGTTCGGACGCCTTTCCCCGTGATTTCACTGGAGGCCGTCAACGCGGCACCACTGACCACCACCGAGCGCCGCTGGAAATGTCAAGGGGCGGTGGCGAGAAGCGTTCGGTCCATTGTGTCCATGACTCGCCAGATGTGATCGGTACTATAAGTAGGTATTTGTGTGGAAGCCGGTGCATCAGGTGATATCGGGACCGGTTTACCGGTGGCTGCGGGCGCAAGTATCGATCATGTGATGCCGGCCGCTCGCGGTGACCGTGCCCGGGTGCCCTCGGTGACCGCTTAGAGTCTCACTCTGTGAGCGCCGGCCCCCAACCCAGCACCCCACCGGTATCGTCTGGTGGCCATCCGCTACGAACGTGGCAGCGGGCCGCCCTCGCGGCATACCAGGCCAGGACGGGTGCCGGTGCGCGCGACTTCCTGGCGGTCGCGACGCCGGGGGCCGGCAAGACGACCTTCGCGCTGCGGGTCGCCTCAGACCTTCTGCGCGACGGCGTGGTGCGCGCGATCACCGTGGTGGCCCCGACCGAACATCTGAAACGACAGTGGGCACAGGCCGCCGCCGCGACGGGCATCGCGCTCGACCCGACCTTCCGCAACACCGCCGGGGCAACCTCGTCGGATTACACCGGTGTCGTGCTGACCTACGCACAGGTGGCGGCCCATCCGGCCCTGCACCGGCTGCGCTGCGAGCGACGCCGCACGCTGGTGATCCTGGACGAGATCCACCACGCCGGTGACGCCCGGTCCTGGGGGGATGCGGTCCGCGAGGCCTTCACACCCGCAACCAGACGGTTGGCACTCACCGGAACGCCGTTCCGGTCAGACGTCAATCCCATTCCCTTCGTGACCTATCTCCCCGGTCCAGATGGCGTGACCCGCAGCGTTGCGGACTCCTCCTACGGGTATGCCGACGCGCTACGTGACGCCGTTGTGCGTCCCGTGCTGTTCTTGGCCTATTCTGGGGAGATGTCCTGGCGGACCAGCGCCGGGCATGAGCTCTCAGCCCGTCTCGGCGAGCCGCTGAACAACGAACAGACCGCCGCCGCATGGCGCACGGCACTTGACCCGCGTGGCGATTGGATCCCCGCGGTGCTGGCCGCCGCGGACACCCGCCTGGGCCAGGTACGCGTCGGCGGAATGGCGGACGCGGGCGGGTTGGTGATAGCCACCGATCACGCGAACGCCCGCGCCTACGCCGCGATCCTGCGCCGAGTCAGCGCAACCGAGCCGGTGGTCGTGCTCTCCGACGATCCCGCGGCCAGCTCGAAGATCGAGGCTTTCCGGGGTTCGAGGGACCGTTGGATGGTCGCGGTCCGGATGGTCAGCGAGGGCGTGGACGTGCCGCGGCTGGCTGTCGGGGTCTATGCCACGTCCGTGGCCACGCCGTTGTTCTTCGCTCAGGCGGTGGGTCGCTTTGTGCGGGGCCGGGGCCGGCCGGAGATGGCGTCGGTCTTTCTGCCCAGCGTTCCGGCGTTGCTCGCGCTGGCCGGTGAGATGGAGGTCCAGCGCGACCACGCCCTCGACAAGCCACTGCGCGAACCGGATGCGTTCGACGACGAGTCACTTCGGGAGGCCAACCGGCGCCGCGACACCCCTGACCTGGTGGACCGGTCGTTCACCGCACTCGGTTCGTCCGCGCACCTCGATCGGGTGATCTTCGATGGTGGCGAGTTCGGCACCCAGGCCGCGGCCGGTTCCGCCGAGGAGGAGGACTTTCTGGGCCTTCCCGGGCTGCTGGAACCGGACCAGGTCGCGGTGCTGCTCAAGCAGCGGGAGGCGGCCCAGCAGGCCGCCCGGCGCAAGCAGGAGCGCACCGGGCGTTCCCCGTCCGCATCAGGGGCACCCGATGTCCCCGGCCAGGCCGGTTCGCAGGTCCGGCCGGACCTGCGTGCCGACGCCACCGGCGAGGCTTCGGCGGACGACCGTCCCACCCATGAGGTGATCACCGAGCTGCGCCGGGAGCTGAACCGGCTCGTCGCAGCCCACCACCACCGCACCGGGCGGGCGCACGGGATCATCCACGGTGAGCTGCGGCGTACCTGTGGCGGGCCGGCGACGGGCCAGGCCAGCGCCGCGCAGCTACGGGCGCGCATCGACACCGTCCGCCGCTGGGAGAAGTAGCGGCCCGCGGCCCCGCCGGATCATCGCGTCGATCGTGGCTCCGGACATACCGCTCGCGGTCAGCTGCGCACGTGAGAGCAGACCATCCTGGTGAGCGGCGAGCCGATCGAGATCCGGGAGCACACGGAGAGGGTCCCGAAATATCCGGACGAATGTGCCTTATCAACAGGAATCCGTCGGGCGAGGTGGGTCGTCACGGCGAGAAGATCCTTGTGTTACTGACGGTGCGATCCTGGCGAGTGGAAGGTTGACATCCCAGAGGGCCATAAATCGGACACAGGATGTACGTCTACCTTCCACTCGTGCCGGTCGCTCCAAGGGGGTCTGGGTCAGGCGGTCTGGGTCAGGGTCACGGATGTGATCTGCGCCTTGCTGACGGGGGCACCATCGGTGCTGCCTCCCTCGATGCCGGGGGAGGTGAGGGCGTCGAGGATGCTGAGACCATCGGTGATCTTACCGACTATCGTGTAGTTGCTTCCCAGCGCCTGCACACCGGCGGCGTTCGGGTCCTTGTAGATGAGGAAGAACTGGCTGCCGTTGGTGTTCGCACCGGCGTTGGCCATGGCGATCACGCCGCGGGTGTACGTGGCGCCGTTGGTGTTCTCGTTGGCGTAGGCGAAGCCCGGTCCGCCCTGGCCGGTACCGGTCGGGTCACCGCACTGCAGCACGAAGATGTTCTCGGCGGTTTCACGATGGCAGGGGGTGCCGTCGAAGTACTTGGCACTGGCCATGGTGAGCAGGGCGTGGACGGTGCAGGGAGCCTTCGCCGCGTCCAGCGCTGCCTTGATCGTGCCCTTGTTCGTGGTGATGACCATCGTGGCGGGGGACTGGTCGACGGTGCCGGCCGCCGTGGGCAGGCTCACCGGCCGTGACGGATCCCGGCCGTCCGAGGTGTAGGTGCAGGGGCCGACCTTCGTCGACGCGGGCGCGGCGGACGCCGCGGATGATGGTGACCCGGATGGCACCGCAGATGCGGACGGGGTCGCCGATGCCGACGCTGAGACGGTGGCCTTGTCGTCGTTACCGGCGAACAGCAGCACCCCGGTGACCGTGCCGGTGAGTACTACCACGACGCCCGCGGCGATGACGGCGATCAAGCGCTGGCGGCGGCGTCGCTCAGCCGCGCGGCGTTCCGTCTGGCGGGTGATCCTCGCGGCGGCAAGCTCGCGTCGTCGCCGCGTCTTGGACGTCACCACCTGTCGGTCTCCTTGGTTCCTTGGGGCCGCCGGCGCCGCGACAGTATCCATGATCGCGTCGCCCTCGGCTGGCTGGCCGTTCCGGGTACGGGCGGCTTCGTCCGGCTCCGGTGAGGGTCTGTTCATGGAGAGTACTAGGCCCGTCCGATGGATCTCCGATCGCGCGGATCGATGCCCACCGGGCAGGCCAGGGAGGCCGATGGGGTGCCGACGGTGATCCGTTGTGTTAACCGGATGTTCACGATTTTCTGCTGTGTGAGACTCCTCTCCTTCGCTCGTATGAAACCTATTCTGTGGATGGTCCCCAAGGGGTTCGTCCACGAGGAGTGCCGTGTCGGAGATTATCTTGACCTTGGTGGCGGAAGCGCTCAGCGCCGCCGTGTTCGCACTCGTAGCCTCGCTGTTCCGACGGTGGCGGGCATCGGCTACCCACGCGGCCTGATGGACACGGCGTCTGACCGGCGCGCTGTCTGACCAGGCACGGTTTCTGACCAGGCACGGTGTACTGAGCGATCCCTGCGTCGCCACCGCCCACTGCGAGCTGAAGACCGGCCACATACCGGTCCTTGTATTGATGATCATATAATCGTTGCGGTGAGTACCACTCTCCTTGATCCACGCATCTACTGCCGGTCGCTCTTAGGCTTCGGCGGGCGCGTCCGGTGAAGTCTGGGCCTCTCGTGGCATCTCGGGCCCTCCGCGGGTGGGAGCCTCTCGACGCCCCTGCGACGCCGATTCGCCGCCACGGCTGTGCTGGGCTACATAGGTGCCCACGCCGATCGCCGCTGCGATCGGCCACTCAACGACCTCCGCCACGGCAAGCGCACCCAGGCCGAGGTAGAAGGCGGTCTGGGCTGGTGATGGCAGCCTGACCGGACCCACCTTCATGCTCGTACCCGGAGCGCGGGGCACCTCAAGGCGGGCCGTCGCGAACGGTGTCCGCAGAGTCGCCGTGTGCGGGCGTCCCGCTTCGCGTTGCCCTGCGTCGCGGGCGTGGCCGTTGTCGACATTTTGATCGCCACGCTCCTCCCTGGCTTCCGCGGCGGTGGTGCCGTTGTCCCGTGCCCTGTCCTGTGACTGGTCGTCTGTCCTGCTAGGCATCGGACCTCCTTTCCGTTATGTGTTCATCCTCCCGCAGGGGAACCGCAGGTAAACGGGAGATCTCAAAATCGAAACCTCCACCTTTCTTTGAGGCAAATTTTTTACTTTCCGTCAAGTTTTCCTCACTTTTTGAATCAATTTTTTGCTCGCGATTAAGAGCGCCCGGCAGTAGGGGCGTGGATCAAGGAGTGGGGCTGGGGTGCGTGCATCGCGAGGCGGAGGAGGGAGGCACCCTGGTGTTGGGTGTCGACCGACGACAACGTGGCGAGGTGCGTGCCCCAGCCCTGCGACGCCGCGTCCCCTATTGCCGGGCGCTCTGAGCCCCGGAGGCGCCGGCGTGCCTGGACCGGGTGTTTAACGCCCGCGTCGGGGTATCGGGCCAGCTACACGCACCGGCCGGTCGGACGGTCGGAGCCGATTGGTCCTGGTGGCGTGGCGGTGGAGGCTGCCGCCTGACGTGCTGACCTCTGGTGACCGTAAAGAATCTTACGGTGATGATGGGAGGGTGCAGATGCCCCTGTCAGGGGTTTGGCACCTGCTGTCCGGCATGGGGCTTGCATCGGTGGCGAGACCGTTTCTGGATCGGATGGAGCCCGCGGTTGCTCCCTCACCCGACGATCGGATTGCCCGATCCCGGGCAAGCGTCAAGGTGCACGGTAAAGGTATCTGGGGTCCGTCGGGCGAGGCGCGGCGCAGGCTCCTGGAGCAGGAGCTCCAGCGCTGCCCAGGGGTCCTGTGGGCCCGGGTCAACGCACCGCTGGGACGGGTTCTGCTCGCGTTGTCCGATCCCTATCCGACCCAACGCGAGTTGACGGCGGTAGTCGAACGGGTGGAGCGCCTTGACGCCAGTGGTGCTGACGGCGGTGGTGCTGACGCCGGTGGTACTGCGGGGGGCGGTGGCGGTGGCGGTGAGGCGCTGGTCGGGGCGGGCGGCCACCGTAGCCCGAGGCTGTCCGATCAGCCGGATTCACCGGCTCCCGTGGTGCGGGCGGCTACCGCGCTGGTCGCAGACGGGGTCGCCTTCGGGGTGGCGTCGGCGGGTCGGGTCGCCCGCTGGTTGCCATTGCCGATCGAGCTCGCCTCGCTCGTCACGGTCGTCGACACCCAGCCGCGACTACGCGGGATCCTGGAGCGGGCGATCGGCCTGGAGCGGGCGGACATCGTCCTGGCGGTGGCCACCGCAACCGCGATGGGGCTGTCGCACGGGGACGTCGCCATCGGTGTCGATGCGGTGCTTCGAGCCGAAGCCCTTGCGGCCGCCTGCGCCCGCCGCAACGCCTTCATCGCAGCTGGCGACGATCTGCTCGGCGATCCGGACCGTGCGGCAGCCGAGGCGGTGGTCGGCGAGCGGCCCCGACCGCTGCCGCGCGGGCCGCTGGAGCGGTACGCCGACGCCGCCGGGATCGGCGCGCTGGGGGCATTCGGGGCCACCGCGGCCGTCACCGGCGACGCGCGCCGTGCCGCTGTGGCCGGGTTAGCCCTGCTACCGCGTCCCGTACGGTTCGGCCGGGAGGGATTTTCCCACCATCTCATGTGGGTGCTGGCGCGCCGCGGTGTCCACGTGATGCATCCCGAGGCCCTGCGGCGGCTCGACCGGGTCGACACCATCGTGATCGATCACGACATCCTGGTGAGCCCCATGCTCGCAGTTGGCGAGGTCATCCCGGTGGACGGCGCGGACCCGAGCGAGGTCGCAGTCCAGGCCTATGCGCTGTTTCAGCCGACCGATCCGGCCGCACTGGTCAGCCGGGACGGTTGGACGCTCGCCCCGCTGGACCCGCTGGACCCGCTGGACCCGCTGGACCGGCTGGACCGGCTGGACCGGCTGGACCGGCTGGCTCCGTACGGCTGCTCGGGTATCCAGGACAAGCAGCGGTTGGAAACCGCGGGGGCTGCGAGGATCCTCGGCCTCACACAGGGTGGCAGACCGATGGCGGTCGTCTGGGCGATTCCCGAGCGGGCGCCGGCGAGCGAGGCGCTGTTGGCGTCCTGTCGTCGCAGCGGACTCGCGGTGCGCGTGGCCCAGGGCGACCGGGGTCCGGCCGACGGTCTCGGGTTCCCGGTGGTCCCGGGCGGGCGGCGGCTGGTGGCGGTCATCGCCGATCTACAGGCGGAGCGCGGCGGTGTTCTTGTTGTCTCGCACCGGCGTGCCGCGGTGGCCGGCGCCGACTTCGGTGTCGGGGTCGACGACCACGACGGCTCCCCGGCCTGGGGTGCGGACGTCCTGGTCGGCGGGGATCTCTCGGCCGCGGCGATGATGGTGGAGGCTGTCGCCGCCGCCGCCACGGTGAGCCGGCAAGCGGTGCGGCTCGCCCAGATCGGGTCCGGCGCGGGTGCGCTGGTAGCGGTGACCGGCGTCGGCCCCCACCTGGTGACCCGCTCGACGCTGATGGTGCACGGGGCGACCGCGCTGTCGCTCGGCAACGGGATCCGGGTTGCACGTGATCTCGCTAGGCGTCCGCCGCCGCCGGCCAGCCCCTGTACGCCATGGCACGTGCTGCCGGCGCGACGTGTCCTGGAGCAGCTGGGCAGCACCCCCGATGGGCTCTCGCGCGCTGACGCGCTGGCGCGGCGCTCGGAGGTGGCCGGCGTGGGCGCGGTCGCGCCGGATCTGGTCGGAGCCTTCGTCCGGGAGTTCTCCAACCCGCTGATGCCGATTCTCCTCGGTGGGGCGGCTCTGTCGGCTGCCACCGGATCGGTGCTGGATGCGGCTCTGGTGGTCAGTGTCGCGGTCGTGTCCGCGCTCATGGGTGCGGTCCAGCAGCGGCGGGCCGACGCCGCTCTTGCCCGCCTGTTCGCCCAGTCCGCGGTCCGCGCACGGGTGCGTCGCGATCGCCGGGATGTCGACGTCACCGCACAGGAGGTCGTTTCCGGCGACGTGATCTCGATCGGGCCAGGGGACGTCGTTCCCGCCGACGGCCGCCTGCTGGCAGCGACAGATCTTGAGGTTGACGAGTCCTCGCTGACCGGTGAATCCCTTCCCGTTGCGAAGTCCCCACGTCCGGTCGCAGCCAGTCACGTGGCCGCCAGGGCGTCCATGGTGTACGAGGGAACCACGGTGGCCGCCGGTCACGGCAGAGCTGTGGTCGTGGCGACGGGTCCGGCCACCGAGGCGGGCCGGAGCATGGCCGTGGCGACGGGTCCGGCCAGGGCCGTCGGGGTCGAAGCGCGGCTCTCCGCGATCACCGAGTTCACCGTGCCGGTGGTGATCGGCGCGGCCGGGACGCTGCTCGCGTCCGGACTCATCCGTGGCCGGCCCGTTCGAAACACGCTGAGCGCGGGCGTGGCGCTGGCTGTTGCCGCCGTGCCTGAGGGCCTGCCGTTCCTCGCCACTGCGGCCCAGCTTTCCGCCGCCCGGCGGTTGTCCGGCCGCGGGGCACTGGTACGAAACCCGCGGACCATCGAGACTCTCGGCCGGGTGGACGTGCTTTGTTTCGACAAGACCGGCACGCTCACCAGAGGCAGGATTCGCCTGGGGGCCGTGTCGGACGGCGCCCGGACCGCCGCCGTCATGGACCTTGATGCCCGGCAACGCCAGGTCGTGGCCGCCGGACTGCGCGCCACCCCGGCCGATGTCGCCACGCATGCCAAGCTGCCCCACCCCACCGACCGGGCGGTGGCCAAGGGAGCGGCTGCCGCCGGCGTTGGGTGCGACCACGGCCTGGCGTCGTGGACGGCGGTGGCGTCGCTGCCTTTCGAACCGGGCCGCAGCTATCACGCCTGCCTCGGGCGGGCGGGCGACGGTGCGCTCCTCAGCGTCAAGGGTGCGCCCGAAGCGATTGTCCCGCGTTGCGTCCGGTGGCGCACCGTGCACGGCACCATCCCCCTTGACCGGGCCAGCCGTGCACGGTTGAACCGTGAACACAATGCGCTCGGTCGAGGTGGCTATCGGGTGCTGGCGGTCGCTGAACGGCGGATGCCGGTGGCGGCTCGGGAACTGGCCGACAGCGACCTCGACGGGCTGACCTTTCTCGGCTTCCTGGGGCTGTCCGACCCGGTCCGGGCCGGCGCTGGGCCGTCGCTCGTCCAGCTGAGCGACGCGGGCGTCCGGACCATGATGATTACTGGTGATCATCCGACCACCGCGGAGACGATCGCCACCGAACTGGGAGTACTCGACAGCGGCCGGGTGGTGACCGGTACGGAGATCGATGCCCTGGACGACGACGCGCTCGACGCGCTGCTGCCCGAGGTGTCGGTGGTGGCCCGCGGTACCCCGGCGCACAAGGTGCGCGTTGTCGAGTCCTATCAGCGGCTGGGCAAGGTGGTCGCGATGACCGGCGACGGGGCCAACGACGCCCCCGCCATCCGGCTCGCGGACGTCGGGATCGCCCTGGGCAAACGCGGCACCCCGGCAGCTCGGGCCGCCGCCGACGTGGTCGTCACCGATGACAGGCTCGAGACGATCCTGGATGTTCTGGTCGAAGGCCGGGCGATGTGGGCCTCGGTCCGCCAGGCGTTGGGTATTTTCGTGGGGGGTAACCTGGGTGAGATCGCCTTCACCCTGCTCGGGTCGGTGGCCACGGGGGCATCGCCGTTGTCGGCCCGGCAGTTGTTGCTGGTCAACCTCCTCACCGATCTCGCGCCGGGGCTCGCCGTGGCGCTGCGCCAACCCGACCCCGACAAGGCGGGTCAGTTTCTCGGCGAGGGCCCGGAGCAGTCGCTCGGCCGCGCACTCGCCCGGGAAGTGGCGGTGCGCGCCGTCGCCACCACGGCCGCCGCATCCGGTGGATGGCTTGTCGCCCGTTTCACCGGCCGTCGCCGCCACGCCGACACCGTGGGGCTTGCTGCTCTGATCGGCGCGCAGCTCGGTCAGACGGTCCTGGTTGGGGGCCGGGGCAGGTCGGTGCTGCTGAGCAGCCTCGGATCCGCGGCCGTGTTGGTTGCGGTCGTACAGACACCCGGGCTCAGCCACTTCTTCGGTTGCACCCCGCTCGGTCCGGCCGGCTGGACGATCGTGGCCGGCTCCTGTGCGGGTGGAACGCTGCTGTCCAGGGCGCTGGAGCCGGTTGCGGCCCGGGTCGTCCCGGACACCGCGGCTCTGCTCCCGGCCTGGCTCCACCCGGGTCAGTGGCGGCGTGCGGAGGACTGATCCCGCGCCGCCGCAGGCCCGGGTGAAGCCGGAAGCCGGTCGCCCCTGTTGCCGGTCGGCCCCTATTGCCGGTCGCCCCTGTTGCCGGGCGCTCTTATGCCTGGACGGGCCGGTTGCCTGTCATGTCGGCCCCGGGCGCCGCCTTTGCGACCAGGTCCGGGATCACCTCGGACAGCTCTCCCGGCGACCAGCGACCCTGTCGGTCGACGCCCGGACCGTTGACCCAGCCCTCGACAACGGTGATGGTGCCGCCGAACACGGAGAACACCCGGCCGGTGATGTCCTTCGAAGCGGTGCTCCCCAACCACACCACGGTCGGGGAGATGTTCTCCGGCGCCAGCGGGTCGGCGGCACCGGCGGAATCCTTGATTGCCTGGACGGAGGCCAGGTCCTCGGTCAACCGGGTCAGCGCGGTCGGCGAGATCGCGTTGACGGTGATCCCATAACGAGCGAGCTCCTGCGCGGTGATCACGGTGAAAGCCGCGATACCCGCCTTGGCCGCGCCGTAGTTGGACTGTCCGACATTGCCGAACAGCCCGGACGGTGAGGTCGTGTTGATGATTCGAGCGTCGTTGGGCTGACCCGCCTTGGCCCGATCGCGCCAGTAGGCGGCGGCGTGGTGGGTCGGTCCGAAGGTGCCCTTGAGGTGCACCTTGATGACCGCGTCCCACTCGGCTTCGGTCATGTTCGCGAGCATCCGGTCGCGCAGGATGCCGGCGTTGTTCACCACCACATCCAGGCCGCCGAAGGCGTCGATGGCTTGGTCGATGAGGTTCTTGCTGCCGTCCCAGCTGGAGATGTCGTCGGTGTTGGCGACGGCCTCCCCGCCCGCGGCTTTGATCTCGTCGACGACGGCCTGGGCGGGGCCGGTCGAGGCCCCCGAGCCGTCGCGGCTGCCGCCGAGGTCGTTGACGACGACCTTGGCGCCCTCCTGGGCGAACAGCTTCGCGTGTTCGCGGCCGATGCCGTTGCCAGCCCCGGTGACGACGACGATGCGTCCCTCGCAGATCCCGGTCATGCCCGTACTCCCGCTGTCACGATCTATCTCCTATGTCTGCTGGTGCCGTTGTTCCACATGATGGCTGTGGGGGTGTTGTACGCGCCGTTCGGCTTCGGCGCGCTGTTCGCCTTCGACCCGTTGTCTGACCGCAACCTGCCGGTTGGCGAGGGTGCCGGCCGGGGTGGATCGGGGGTCCCGATGCATCCTCACGCGCGGTGGGGTCCGCAAGCCACCGAAGCGCCCGAGTGCCTGCCAGGCCCGGCCGCCCGTCACCGCAATCCGACGGTGGGCCGGGCCTACGCGACGGCGAAGGTCGCCGAGCCCTTGATGTGGACACCACCGGTCTGGCGGGTCGCGGTGAGTTCGACGTCGACCAGGCGTCGTCCGTCCTTCTCGCGTCGGCCGACGACGCTGCCCGAGTAGGTCAGCACGTCATCAGGCCACGCCTGTTCCCGGAACTGCACCTGGAACCGGCGGATGTTCGCCGCGCCCAACCAGTCGGTGGCATAGGTTGCCAGGATGCCGGCCTGCAGCATCCCGACCGCGAAAACGGTCGGGAAACCGGCGGCCCGCGCGAACTGTTCGTCATGATGGATCGGGTTCATGTCGCCGGACGCGCCCTGGTAACGGACGAAATCCGTGCGGGTGAGCGGCGTGTCGGTGAACGAAGCCGCGGCCACGCCGAGCTGGAGGTCCGCCCAGCTCGTGGGATTCACCGCGGTGGTCGCCGTTGTCACAGTCGTCGCCGTGGTCACGGTGGTTGTCATGACGTGGCGGACCCTTCCGTCGGTGCCTGGCCGGTGACGATGGCGGTGCTCTTCGCCTCGGCGACGAGCCGGCCTTCGGGCGTGCGGAACTCGGTGAGGAGTTCGACGAACCGCATGCTTCCGCCGCGCCTGCCCTGCTTTTCGTAGCTGGCGCCGATGCGGGTCTGGCCGACGAGGCGGGTGCCGGCGCGCGGCGGTTCACCGTGGAAGACGAACTCCTGCTCGCCGTGCAGGAGCCGGGCCATGTCGCCGAGCTCCTCCATCGGTGGGGTGTTCTCGGGCCCCGTCCAGAAGGCGGCGGAGGCAAGGAACGTCGCCGGTGACACCGGCACGTCAGTGGTGAGGTAGTCAGGGTTGGACGACTTGGTGGCGCGGGCGAACTCGCGGATCTTGCCGAGTTCGACCTCCATCGTGAACGGGGCTCCTGGCATGGGCCGCTCCTTATCGACTGGTGATTATGCGTTCACGACGTTGTCATCTCTGCGCCCAAGATGCACCATGATCGATTTTGGTTGCGATCCGCAAGCCGTCGGTCCCGGCGTCAACCGTGGAGTCGACGGCCACCGGGCCGCGGGAAGTGCGGAGGGAAGGGGCGCGGGACGGAGTACGGGACGGGTCGCCCGTGGGGTCGCTCGAGGGGGCGCCCGCGGGGTCGCCCGCGGGGCTGACGGTGGGGCTGGTAGCAGGGTCATTGCCGACTGCGCGCAGATTTTTGCCAAATGTTTGTTGTCTGTTGCTATATTGTTTAAGAATTGATTTTTTGCCGTTGAACGGATGATCTGTTGGTTGGACCCGGGTAAGAATTGTGACCGTTTCGTCATTGCGCGAACGAACCGATCCCCTGTGCAGGCGGCCTTCGTCGACCTACGCTCGATCCGATGGCGCAGTTCTTGGACCGTGACAGCCCCACGGTGGGACGGCATCGATCACCCTGGGGGCGATCGGGCCGGATCCTTCCTGTCCGGTGGGGGCGTATCGCCGCCGTGACCATGGCCCTTGTGATGGTCATGGGGGTGGGGGCGTGGCTCCGCTTCTGGCCTACCGGGGCGCAGGCGGCAGCGGTAGGCGCACCCGCGGCCACTGCGGCGACCGGGGCAGACGGTGGTGTCGCCGAGGTCACGACCACGCCTGGCGCATCCGGCGCACCTGTGGCGACTGCCGGTACGGCTCGCGGCGTCGCGACCGGGGTCGCCGTTGGTGGCGCTCCCGGCACCACCGGGCGACTTCCGACGTCGGGTCCGGCACTGGCCGCCGACGGGAGCGGCCGGGCCGCCTCACCCGCGGCAACCGTGGCGTCGGCCGCGAGCATCGTGTTCTCGCCCGCCATGCTCGACCTTGGCTCGGTGAACTCCTCGGCGACCGTGGAACTGCGTAACACCGGCTCTGTCACCGCCGACTACCAGTTCGCGGCGACCCCGGCCTGGCTCGCCGTCGGCCCGTCAGCCGGCACGGTCGCCGCCGGCGGCCGTAAGGCGGTCCTGTTCTCCCTCGACCGCACTGCCGCGCCGGCAGGTCTGGTCGACATCTCGGTCGCGGTCGTCGTCCGCAGCGGCTCAACGCAGCCCGCAGGCACCGGTGCGGTCCGGGTGACCGCGGTGGTGTCCGGCCCGCCCGTCATCAATGCGGTGACGGCGGCCCCGTCGATCGTCTACCCGCTGGGATGCGCACCCGCGTCCGGGCCGACCCTGTCGATGGTGTCGGTGCGCGCGACCGACGCGACCGGTGTTTTCGGCGTGCAACTGGTTGCCCGGCTGCCCGATGGCAGGACGACGACCACCGCGCTCAACCTCGACAGCGCGACCGGGCAGCAGTCCGACTGGTCGGGTCCGGTCGGGCCGTCGAACACCGCCGGTCGGTTGTCGTTCACCGTGACCGTCACCGATCTCAACGGTCTGCGTACCGAGTCCGCCGGTTCACTGGATGTGAGCGACTGTCCCGCCCCGACCGGGTGAGGGCTACCGGACGCTCTGTGGGAACGATGTGAATCTGGTGTTGTGGCAGGAGCATCAGATTCACATCGTTAAGGTCGCCCGGCAATAGAGGAGCGGATCAAGGAGCGGGGCTGGGGTGCGTCCCAGCCGCGCGACGCCGCGTCCCTGTGCCGGTTGCCGGTTGCTCTTAAGATCCCGGACGCGGATCGTGGCCCATGCGCCACCGCAGGCGGGAGCGAGGCGTTAGGCTTGAGGCATGGCATCGGTGTCGCTGTCCAAGGGCGGCAATGTGTCGCTCAGCAAGGTCGCTCCGAACCTCACGGCGGTGACCGTCGGCCTCGGCTGGCAGGTGCGCCAGACTTCCGGTGCGGACTACGACCTTGACGCGAGCGCGATCGTCGTCAACGACTGGGGCAAGGTTCTCTCCGACCAGTACTTCGTCTTCTTCAACAACCTGGTGAGCCCTGACGGAGCCGTGAAGCACCTGGGCGACAACCTCGTCGGCGGCGGTGGGGGAGATGACGAGCAGATCACCGTCGAGCTGTTCGCGCTCACCCCACAGGCATCCAAGGTCGTTTTTGCAGTATCGATCTACGATGCGGAGGCGCGTCGGCAGACCTTCGGCCAGGTCCGGGAGGCGTTCATCCGGGTGCTCGACTCGACGGCCGGCACGGAGATCGCCCGCTATGACCTCACCGAGGACGCGTCGACCGAGACTGCGATGATCTTCGGAGAGCTCTACCGGCACGCCAACGAGTGGAAGTTCCGCGCGGTTGGCCAGGGTTACGCCTCCGGCCTGCGGGGGATCGCCCTCGACTTCGGGGTCAACGTCTCCTGACGTATCGGCCATCGCTTCGTGTGTGGCAGGGCATGGAGGCCTATTTTGGATCTTTTGTTCGATCGCGAACCGGCGGGCTGGGCAGAAGATCCAAAACGGGCTCTGAGGAAATTAGCAGCGTAGCCGAGGCTCGAGGCCGGATAGGTCGGAAAAGCGGTCCTGATACGTTGTCTGGAGGTGTTGCAGCAACCGGTCGACGTCCTCGATGTTCGACGCCAGGCCGAGCGACACCCGGATCGAGCCGGCACTGGGAAGCTTAAGCATGTCCAGGTAGTCGTCCAAGGACCGGACGCTGTGTCGCATAGAACCGGTGACGGCTGCCTTGGTGATGTGGAACGCGCCCTCTCCGACCCCAGGATTGCAGAAACAGCCGGTGCGCAGCGAGATGCCGGCAGCCGAGGCGTCTCGGGCCACCGCACGCTCGTCCACGACGTTGCCATCCGGATCCAGCAGGTTGAAGGCGATTGTTCCGCCCCGGTCGCGGGATTCGGTCGGCCCGTATATCCGTACCATCGGCGCGCCACTACTATGACACAGTGCAACAAGCCGGTCGAGCAGCCAGCCGGTGAGGCAGGCGACCCTGGTATGGATCAGGTCGATTCCGATGTTGTTGATCCAGGACAGGCCGATCTCGATGTCCGGGATGGCGAGAAAGTTGAGGGTGCCGTCCTCGAACGCGCTCTCGTCCTCGGTCAGTGTGTGCCAGCCGCCCTGCACGCTGACAGCCTGAATCGTCCCACCGGAAAACCACGGTCTCCGTAACCGCACCAACGCATCCCGCCGGGCGATGAGGCATCCCACGCCGGTCGGGAAGCCGAAGACCTTGTACCAGCTCACCGGTATGAAATCGGGGTGGACCGCGGACAGGTCAAGCCGATTGGTCGCAACATAGGCGGCTACATCGAGCAATACATCGTAGCCATACTCGTGGGCGGTGTCCACCCAGCGTAACGGATGTTGGACTCCGGTGAAGTTGCTCTGCGCGGGAAATGCGAACAGCCCACGGTCGTGCGTCGAGTGGCTGCCGGGGTCCCGCCAAAGGGCACCCTGGCCACCTGCCTCGGCCCAGGACCGGCCTATTCGGCGTTGTGCCGCCCGACGGCGCGGGTGGCCCGCCCACGGAACGGATCCGCTGACCACCATTCGTAGGGCCGCTTCGGTAACCCCCGGCCTCGGCTGCGCCAGTGCGGCCCGAACCGACGCGTCGTCGATCCGAAGATCGGGTGCGGTGACCGGAACGTACTGCGTCACCGCGCCCCGCATGTTCGCGAACTCCCGGATACCGTTGACCGAATTGTGGTTATCGTAGGTCAGGACGAACCGGGTCCGCGCGCCGAACCGATATGATTCGGCTACGAGTCGGCATGCTCCGGTTGCGTTCGGCGTGAAGATCGCAACGTATTCGTCCGGCGAGGCGTTGAAGTACTCCAGCACGGCCCGCCGGGTCTGTTCCACCAGTTCCGTGGTCGCCTTCGACGCCGGGCTGTCCGAATGGGGGTTGCCGAAACAGCGGTTGTGCAGGCGGGCGGTATGCGCGCGCAGTTGCGCGTCGGCGCATACTCCTGCGCCGGTGTAGTCCAGGTAGATTCCGCCGTCCGCATCAAGATGGCTGTACTCGACGGCCCGCAGTTCGTCTAGTCGGGTAGTGGTGGCGTAGTGGGGGTAGGCGGCGAGGAAGGCGGACAGCGACGGGTCGATGTCCGCGCCCGACTGGCCGGCCTGGGCTGGGTCGAGCGGTGCCGTAGTCATGCGGACCGGACCGGGCGTACGCTGAAGCGGGCGTTCAGCACGAGGTAAGTTGCCGCCAGTAACATGGTCGTGAAGCCGCTGAGAATCGCCCAGTCCAGCCAGGCGGCGTGGGTGAATGTCGTGCCGTAGGACGCCAGCAGCGGTGGGCCGAGCGGTGAACCGCCGTGGGCCCACAGGCGTTCCAGCCCGACGCTGTGTCCGAACCCCTCGAATGCCCACCGGTTGGACATGGCGTAGCTGATCGCCTTACCGGCCGGGGCCATCGCGGGGATCGGCAGTATCGCACCGGAGAACAGCACCTGCGGGAAACACAGCATCGGCAGGGCGACGGTGGCCTGTGCCGGGTTGAACACGGCCGCCGAGGTCAGCAGGCCCAGACAGAGCGCGGCGGTCGATGCCAGCAGCAATGTCACCAGCAAGGTTGCGGCCTGCGCCACGCCGAGGGCGGGCAGCCGGTCCAGCGCCCGCAGCAGGCCTATGGTGATCGTGTCGACGGCGACCAGCAGGGGTAGCAGGACGGCGAGCTTCGACAGCACATACGGACCGAGCCGAACGCCGACGAGCCGTTCTCGCCGCAGGATCGCCAACTCCCCACAGATCTGCGGCAGCCCGTAGGTGACACCGAAGAAGAAGCCGCCGAAAGTCACCCAGAAGGCCGTCATCATCGTGGCGCCGGGATCGGGGTTCCCGGCGGTGAAGGCATGCGGCCGGAACAACACGACGAACATCAGTAGGATCATCACCGGCGAGCCGAGCAGGATGGCCAGCGTGAGCCGGTCCCGGGCGAGAATCTCGACGTTGCGTCGGGTCAGTAGGTGCCACTGGCGAACCGCACCTGGCGGTTGTCCCGCGGAGCCACTGGAAGGTTTGTCTGTCCCACCGGCCGAGAATGACTGTGGCGTCGGGGAACTCGGCACATGTTCCTGGTCGCGGGCAAACCGTCGGCCCCAGGTTTGCGGAGTGTCCTCATAGGCAAGCCGGCCGTAGACCTCCTCGATCGTGGCCGTCCCGAAGTAGTGGCACGCCCGGTCTACCGGCCCGGCAAAAGCCAGATTGCCGTCCTGGGCCATGAAGACGACTGAATCGCACACACGCAGGTCGGAGACGTTGTGGGTGGCCAGCACGACCGTGGTACCACCGTCTGCCAACCGTCGCAGCAGCCGCATCAGGTCGGCTGCGGTCGCCGGATCCAGCCCGGATGTCGGCTCGTCGAGAAAGAACACCCGGGGTCTGGTCAGCAGCTCGACTGCGACGCAGGCACGCTTGCGCTCACCGCCGGACAGCGAGCGGACCTCGGCGCTGGCCAGATGGGCAAGACCGAGCTCGCCCAGGACATGTCGTACGGCGTCCGTGAGATGGCGCGGTGAGGAGTCCGCGGGCAGCCGCAATCGGGCGGCGTGCCAGAGCGTCCGCTCGAGCGAAAGCGTTCGGTGAATGATGTCATCCTGCGGTACGTAGCCCAGGGACGACCGGAACAGCGCCGGATTCGTGTGCCGGTCGACGCCGTCATATCGGACCACGCCTTCAACCGGTGCGCGTAGTCCCGCCATCGTCTCCAGCAGCATGGTCTTCCCGGCGCCGCTCGAACCGACGATGGCGACCAGCTCACCCGGTGCGACCCGGAAGGTAACGTCCCGCAGCGTCTGCCGTCCGGGTCGCCGGCCCAACCGTTGGCCAACCCCGGCGACGTCAACGCTGAGCCCGGGACGTCGGACCCCACTCGTCACGCTGGCCGCGGTCACCTGATCCAGCGTGGTGAGCGGCACCGTCCACACCCGTGCGGCAGTGAGCGTGCAGGCGGTGCAGCCGTGTCGGCGCGGTTCATCGGGTGTGGCATTGCCCGGTTCGCCGGTGGCGGCGTCATCCCGTCGCGGTGCCGCGAGGCCGATCACATTGCCGGGGACGTCCCAGCGGCCGGAGACGAGAATGAACAGGTGGCGGACGGGGTCACCCGCGCGGCACACCGTCGCGTCGGCGGGGAGATCGAGCGGGCGCATCGCATCGGCCAGATCGCGCAGCGCCGCCTGGGACAGTCCGCGAAGTATTCGTACTTCGCGGAGCGATCTTAATCGTGTGCCCAGCTCACGCCAGGCATCGTCGGTGCCATCGGGCGGCAGGCCGGGGCTGCCTTCGCCGGTCGATAGCTGAAGATCGGTTGCGTCCATCTGGCGCTCACCTCGTTAGGAACCCTCGGTTGATCTTATTGCATGATAACTTCACAAGAAGAACATAAGATATAAAATTTAATATATATACCTCATCTCCTAAATAGGACAGAATATGACTTACTTGCGGGCTATTTTCTGGATCATCGCCTGCATCGGCCAACATCCATCAGGCACGCCCTAGGCCCAATGCCGGGCGCGATCGTCGTCGGCTATGAAGCGCGACGGCCAGATTCGCTTCGCTGAGCAACGACCATGATGCGGATGGTAAGGGTATTGGCATCCACCTGGTAGAGGATCCGCCAAGCCGGGCCGGTCGCCTCCCACATGGTGGACCGCGCCTGGGATAGGGGAGTTCCAGCCTTCCGCGGGTCGTTGCGCAGCGGGCCGTTGAGGAAGCGGCGGATCTCGCCGGCCGTTTTGTCCGGTAGTCGTTGCAGGTCGCGCTCGGCCGACGCTGAGACGGTTACCTCATGTCGGGTGCTCATGCTGCTCCGCCGCCTGTGGGCGCCCCGGGTGGGAAGGTCTGCATCGGGCAAATCCGGTTGTTCACATCGTGATCGTAGAAGTCTTTGTTGTCAGCTGTCGGAAGTTCCGGTGGCCAGCTGGGCGCCTCTCCGGCTCCGGGCTCCTCGGCCGATTGGCGGCGGGCGGCGCGCACCCGGGTGATCTGTTGCCAGCCGAACGCCGCAGCCGGGGGGAACAGCACCAGCGTGGGCAGCATGTACCGGTAGTCGAAGCACACGGTTGCCGATGGGACGACGAGCAGGGCTGTTCCCGCGGCCACCAGCAGTGCACAGTCGGCTCGGATCCGCCGCCGTTCGTCGTGCTCTGCGCGCGACGAACGTCGGGGCGCCCTGCGGAACACCGCGGCGACACCGAGGGCCACCATCGCGCCCAACGCAGGCCCGGGGGTGTAGCCATGGCGCTGGTAGACCCGCAGAACCGCGGCCGGCGTCGGGGACACGGCACGGGTGACCAGCTCACCGTCGAAGGTCGCGAGGGGCGCGTTGATGTTCCAGTACAAGGGCACCGGGTAGGCGGGGAACTCCCAGGTGCCGACGGGCCAGTCACGCCGACCCACCCACCGCCCGGGCGCGAAGTAGTGGGCCACTTCGCCGGTCACCATCCGCGTGTAGTCCGCCGGTTGGTGTTCGATCACCTGGTGGGCGAAGTCGGTCATCGCGGCCTTTTTCGCGGCGTCGGGGAGAGCGACGGTGAAGCGCGGGCTGTTGCGGTTCCACACGTAGTAGTTCGGGCCGGGTCGCTCGCTCGGCGGGTGCGCAGAACACAGCTGCCGTGCCGCCGGGGTGAGGTCGAGACGTGCGCAGTCGGCAATCGGCGCGACCCGGCCGTAGAGCCAGTAGGCGTCACCGCCGCTCAGGGCATAGGAGCCGTGCGCCGAATGGAACCAGAACGCATACCCGAGCAGCGGTGCGGCCAGGGTCCCGGCGAACGCGACGGACCGCGACCACCCGAACCGTCGGGCTATGAGGTAGGCCAGCGCCAGGACCCCGAGGACGACACCCACCGTGCGGACGAGCGCGGCGAGCGCCAGCGCGCCGCCGGCGAGCCCGCAGGCCCACAGCGGCGGTTCCCGATCCCACAACAGGGCGACGAGCCCGGCGACGAGCAGCGCGTCGAACAGCGTTTCCGCCATGACGAAATGCTCGATGTTCACCTGATAGGCGTCGAGGAGAACCGGTGCTGCCGCCAGCGCCGCGATCGTGGGCGCGACGCCGCGGTGCGTCAGAAGTGCATAGACGGCAAGCCCGAGCCCCAGACCAAGAGCGTGTTGGACGGCGGGCACCACCCACAGCTCGCCGGTAACGGACAATGCGTGCAGCACCACCGGATAGCCCGCGGGCCGAACCGTGTCCGGGCTGAGGTACCGGGCCAGCTGGAGGTAGGCGTAGGAGTCGCCGGCGAACTCGAATGCAGGGCGGTAGGCGGCCATCGCCAGCACCCGCAATGCGCTGGCCAGGACAATCAGAACGATTATCAGCCGGTGCCGACGCAGGCGGGCCGGGCGTATCAGGCTCGTCGACCGTAGTCGGTTCATCGCCATCTGTATGGGTCGGTCGGCAGCGATGGGGTTGACGGTCGGTACCTCAGCATCTTCATCGACATGAACCGCTCTGTACGGACCCGGCCGGGTCTCCCGTGAGGCCGGCGGGCAACGGGCCGGGGACCGGGCTGCAATGGGTCCAGGAAAAGGTATCGAAGGTGCTTTCCCGTCATCAGGTGGGATCAGTATATTCGGTGTCTGTCACCGGGTGGTTCCACCGTGTTGGTCGACGGTAGTAGTGGTCGCAACCAAGAAGCGGCCGGCTACGAAGCGCGTCGAGCCGTGGCTGTGGCGCTCTAAACCGTGCCCGGACCGCAACCGCGTCCACATGCGAACTGTGTCCAGGGCCCCTCCGGTGGGCATTGATCCGCGCGATCGAAGATCCATCGCATAGGCCCTAGATGGGAACCATGTCTACTGCGAAGGAAGGTAGGTCGATGTGACGTCCGTTACCTGGGGGCGTAATCTTCTGTGACTGTGCGAGCAACAACGGTTTCTGGAGATCCATCGACAAGGACGTCGGCGAGTTCACAGGTACCCACCGCGTCTTCGCTACCCGGCCTGGCGGGCTGTCCTCACTCCCCGCCCTGCCCGCCCGCCGCCGGTCCCGACCGGGATGCGGCGCGGGTGACGATCCGGCACTGCGACCAGGGATGGAGCCTGCTGTGCAACGGTGTGATCTTGTTTGACGACACTGGTGAGATTTTGCCGACGGGGAGGATCATCGAACCGCGGCGGGGGCTTCCGAGCCTGGTGAGTACCGCGGCCGCGGCGGTCGTGACGCGCCACCAGACGGCCCTGCCGACGCCCCGTGGCCGGACCACCTGACGTGCCGACCTGACGTGCCGACCTGACGTGACCGCGTGACGTGACCGCGTGACGCGATCTGCCATCCGCGGAGTCTCGCCATCCGACGAGCACTGATCGTTGATGGGGCACGGCTGCTGGTTTCCGCCGTTTCCGCCGTGGACCGGGCCGTCTTCGCCCGCCTTGCCGGTGCGCGTCCGCTCCTCGACCCGATTCTGCCGGGCCTGTCCCGGGCAGGCGACCACGGTCTGCTGTGGTGGGGGACAGCGGTGGCTCTCGGCGTCAGCAGGGGACGGCGCAGGCGCGGGGCAGTGCGGGGCATGGTGGCCCTGGGGCTTGCCAGCGCGACCGCGAACGGGCCGGCCAAGATGGTGTTCCGCCGGGACCGTCCTGATCGTCACGGCATACCGCTGCGCCGCCGACTCCGCCGGGACCTGACGACTTTCTCGTTTCCCTCCGGGCATGCCGCATCTGCGGCCGCCTTCGCGACCGCGGTCGCGATGGACGCACCCGTCGCGGCGATCCCGGTCGGGATCATCGCCACAGGCGTGGCGTTCTCGCGGGTCTATGTCGGTGTCCACTACCCGAGTGACGTGCTGGCGGGTGTCGCCATCGGGGTATCCGCCGCCCTCGTGACCAGCAAGATCATGCCCAGGCGGCCCTACCGTCCGGTGCGGGCACGCCCGGCGTCGATACGGGTGCCGGCGCTACGGCCAGCTGAGGTTTACCACGAACGCGGCTAGTCTGATGATCTACCAGGAGGAAGACCTCGACCGGTCTGCCGCCGCTCGCCGCCGTGGCGGTTCTGGAGCGGGACAAGCGTGTGCAGCGGCGCCGTCAGGTTGGCCGCTGTATCGGGGTCGAGGATGTCCTGGACGAGCAGCGCGCAGGCGAGGTCCGCGCACAGTTCCATGACACGCTGGTCCGCATCGGCATCCTCAAGATTGATCATTTTGCGGCAGGATGGACACAGGCGCCAGAATCCCTCGGCTGCGCTACGCCGAACCAGGGTCCAGACGCGCCGGCGGCCGGTACGCACCGCGCTGTTGAACGCTGCTTCCATGGCGTCCCGATGCTCGATCTCATCGCGGGTGAGCGCGGTGACGAGCAGACCGTCGTAGACCCGCAGGCTGTCGGCGTCGTGGCAGCGACGTGCCAGTACCGGCAGAGCCGCGAGGACCCGTTTGACCTCGGAGCCGAAGGGACCGAGGTCCGGCTCGTGTCCCCGGCCGCGGGGATAGACCACCCGCCACGATCGCATCAAGGCCGAGTACTCCGACCGGGTGAGAATCGGTTTGGCGTAGGCGGCGGCGATCGCGTCGCGGACCGCTTTGAGCGCGGTCGCGGTGATGCCGGGATCAACCGTCACATAGTCGTCGATGCCCGCGAGGTCGTCGGCATAGATCGCCGAGAGCGCGTCGAAGGCGGCGAGAACCTCGACAACCAGCGGGGCATCCGGCGACAACGCCTTGTCGCGCGCGGCCGCGAGTTGTGGCGTGTTGCGCCAGACCGACGCGAGTTGGCCGAGTTCCGTGTCGCTGGCGTGTACCAGCTGGGTGAGGATCGCGAGAATACCACGCAGGTTCGGGTGGTCCTCCAGCCGGTCGATCCGCCGCGACCGCAGAATCATGGCTGTTTCCCGAGTACGATGCGGGCCATCTCACGGCCTCGCATTCATGCGGTAACGCCAAGTGGCAATCATGTAGCTGGCGGCCGATGACATCTGTTCCGCCGTGCTGTCGGCAGCCGTCACATCGCCTCCTCGCGAGGCACTCGCGTTGCGTCGGGGCCACTTGGCCAAAGGCCCCGAGGGGGTTGGTAGGGGCAAAGGTACCGAGATCATAGCTCTTTCGTCGGGCCCGTGGCCCCCTGGGGTTGTGAGGGCCGACGACGGTGCGATCAATGGGGGCTCGTCCGAGCGTGAAGTGACCTCATGGGCATACTTCTCGCGTCGTCAGAGGCCTTTGGAACCTACTGGTCGGGACCGTCCCGGCTCCGAGGTGAGGGCGATTACGTTGGACGATGGTCTGGCCGGATGTGGGGCTGGCCGGATGTGCATCGTACGCACTCTACGACAACTCGCCCGCTGATCGTAGCCGCACCGATGGTAGCGGACAGGGGCGCGTGGGTAGCAGGAAAGGGAAGGGCGGGACTGTGACTGATATCTCGACGTCGCGAGGAACGGCGATTGCCGTGAGGCGCTCGGAGGGCCGGGCCGTGACCCGAAACCCGTGGCTGGACTCGCGCCACTCGTTCGCGTTCGGTCGCCACTATGATCCCGCCAATACCCATTTCGGCCTTCTGCTGGTCAGCAACGACGACCGTGTCGCTCCTGGTGGCGGCTTTGATGCCCACCCGCACCGGGACATGGAGATCGTGACCTGGGTCCTCGCGGGTGAGCTTGTGCACACCGATTCCACTGGAATCAGCGGTGTGATCCGGCCCGGGGTTGTTCAGCGGATGAGCGCGGGCACCGGGATCCTGCATGCGGAGATGAACGCGGCACCGTGCTCCGGGGTGCACGCATGCTTCCCAGGGGATCCCGGTACGGTTCATTTTATTCAGATGTGGATTATTCCGGACACGTCGGGTATCACCCCCGGTTATGCCCAGATCGATGTGACGGACACTCTGGCGACCGGCAGTCTGGTGGCGATCGCGGGCGGAGCCGGCTCGCAGGCGGCGGTCGACATTCGGCAGAACAATGCAGTCCTGCACGGTGCGCGGCTGCCCGGGTCCGGCCGCGTGCAGCTGCCGTCCGCGCCCTGGGTGCATCTGTTCGTCGCGCGCGGCACGGTCACGGTGGAGACCGTCGGCGATCTCGCGGCTGGTGACGCAGCCCGGATCCGAGACTGCGACGGGCTCGCGGTCAGTGCCCCGGCCGGGCCGGCGGAAATTCTGGTCTGGGAGATGCACGCATCCCTTGGCCGGTGAGCCGCGACAGGGTGAGGCCGCGACAGCGCCTGCTGCCGGCATCCCGGTACCGCGGGATGCCGGCAGTCACCTCAGGCGGGCATGCGCCCGGCCCTGGGCCCGCAGGAGTCCTACTCGCGCAGCCCGTAACGACGGATCGCATCCTCGACGACGGCCGCCTTGACCGCGCCATGGCGGGCCAGCGCCTCCAGGGTCGCCACCGTGATCGACTGGGCGTCGACGTGGAAGTGGCGCCGCAGCGCCGCCCGGGTGTCGGAGCGGCCGTATCCGTCGGTGCCCAGCGAGGTGTAGTCCTGGGGAATCCACCGTGAGATCTGGTCGGGCACCGCGCGCATCCAGTCGCTTACAGTGATGACCGGTCCAGGTGCCCCTTCCAGGATGCGGGTCACATACGGCCGGCGCTCCACCGAATCCGGATTCAGCAGGTTGTGCTCCTCGCAGGCGAGAGCCTCCCGGCGCAGTTCGTTCCAGGAGGTCACCGACCACACGTCCGTTTCCACGCCGAAGTCGTTCGCGAGGAGCTCCTGCGCGTCCAACGCCCACCGCATCCCGGTACCGCTCGCCAGCAGCTGCGCGCGGTTGGGCACGGTTCCCGACCCGAGGTCCACCGGCGTTCGGGCGGCCAACCCCGTTTGGGTGAACGGTCGGAACAGGTACATCCCGGCGAGAATCTGTGCCGGGTCTATCCCGGCCGGCTCGGCCGGCTGCGGGAAAGGCTCGTTGTAGACGGTCATGTAATAGAAGACGTTTTCGTCGCGCTCGCCGTACATCCGGTCGAGGCCGTCGCGGACGATGTGGGATACCTCGAAGGCGAACGCCGGGTCGTAGGCCACGCAGGCCGGGTTCGTCGACGCGAGCAGCAGCGAATGGCCGTCCTGGTGCTGGAGCCCCTCACCGTTGAGCGTGGTTCGCCCGGCGGTGGCACCGAGCAGGAAACCGCGGCCGAGCTGGTCTCCGAACGCCCACATCTGGTCGCCGGTCCGCTGGAATCCGAACATCGAGTAGAAGACGTACACCGGGATCATATGGACCCCGTGCGTGGCATACGCGGTGCCCGCGGCGATGACCGAGCCCATCGAGCCGGCTTCGTTGATGCCCTCGTGGAGCATCTGGCCGGATTCGGACTCCTGGTAGGAGAGCAGCAGGTCGCGGTCGACGGCCTCGTAACGCTGCCCGTGCGGCGAGTATATCTTCGCGGTCGGGAACATGGCGTCCATGCCGAAGGTGCGGGCTTCGTCCGGAATTACCGGAACGAATCGGGCGCCTATTTCTTTCGTCTTCATCAGATCTTTGAGAAGGCGGACGAAGGCCATGGTCGTCGCCACCGGTTGTTTACCCGAGCCGCGCCGCAGGTCGTCGAAGATCGATTTTGGCGGCTGCGGAAGGGGACGCGTCCGTACGACCCGCCTGGGCAGCGAGCCGTCCAGTGTGGCCCGCCGTTCCCGCATGTACTGGATTTCGTCCGAATCCAGGCCGGGATGGAAGTACGGCGGCAGGTCCGCCTCCAGCTCGGCGTCGGGAATCTCCAGGTAGAGACGGTCGCGAAACTCCTTCAGCTCACCCTTGCTGAGTTTTTTCATCTGGTGCGTGGCATTGCGGGCCTCGAAGTCCTTGCCCAGCGTCCAGCCCTTGATGGTGTGGGCGAGGATGACCGTGGGCTGGCCGGCATGCTCGGTTGCGGCCTTGTAGGCGGCGTAGAGCTTGCGGTAGTCGTGACCACCACGGGAAAGTTTACGCAGATCGTCGTCGGAGAGGTCCTTGACCATGCGGCGCAGGCGCGCGTCCGCGCCGAAGAAATGCTCCCGGATGTAGGCTCCGGACGACGTCGTGTAGGTCTGGAACTGGCCGTCCGGCGTTGTGTTCATCCGGTGCACCAGGACTCCGTCGGTGTCCTGGGCGAGCAGCGGGTCCCAGTCGCGGCCCCAGACCACCTTGATGACGTTCCAGCCGGCGCCGCGGAACAGCGACTCCAGTTCCTGCATGATTTTGCCGTTGCCGCGTACCGGGCCGTCAAGACGCTGCAGGTTGCAGTTCACGACGAAGATCAGGTTGTCGAGTTCCTCCCGGGCGGCGATGCCGAGGGCGCCGATCGACTCGGGCTCGTCCATCTCGCCGTCACCCAGGAAGGCCCATACCCGGCTGCGCGACGTGTCCTTGATCCGCCGGTTCAGCAGGTATCGGTTGAACCGGGCCTGATAGATGGCATGGATCGGCCCGAGGCCCATCGAGACGGTCGGGAACTCCCAGAAGTCGGGCATCAGGCGTGGGTGCGGGTATGACGGAAGTCCATCGGCCGCCCCCTCCCGGCGGAACGCATCAAGGGCTCCGGTGGTCAGCCGGCCCTCGAGGAAGGCTCTGGCGTAGATTCCCGGGGAGGCATGGCCCTGGACGAAGATCTGGTCACCGGAGTCGCCGCCGGGCCCCGCGGTCAGCTTGTCCTTGCCGCGGAAGAAGTGGTTGAAACCGACCTCGTAGAGTGCGGCACTAGATGCATACGTGGCGATATGACCGCCAACGCCGTATTCCGGACGATTTGCCCGGCTCACCATGATTGCCGCATTCCATCGAATATATGCGCGTATGCGCCGTTCGATGTGTTCGTCGCCCGGAAACCACGGTTCCTGCTCCGGTGGAATGGTGTTGATGTAGTCAGTGCTGGTGAGCCCGGGCACACCGACGGCCTTCTCTCGGGCCCGCTCCAGCAGCTTGAGCATGAGGAATCGTGCCCGTCCCCGGCCCTGCTCGTCGATCACCGCATCCAGGGAATCCAGCCATTCGCTGGTTTCGGACGGGTCGATGTCCGGCAACTGGCTGGGAAGCCCGTCGGTGATGACCGAGAACCTCCTGCCGCTGTCCTTCGCCACGCGTTCTCCCTGCCGTCGCTTGGTCGTTGTTCGCATGCTTGGTCGCGAGTGGGTCCCCGTCCATCGTGCTCTGTGTGGGCGGTCTCGTCACCCTCCACCCTCGCCGCCTGGCGATAGGGGTGCGGGTCGGCGGTCGGGGCCGGAAGCGGCATCAGCCGGGCAGAACCGCCCCGGCCACATCGCCGCCGCCGATCTGGTGGGGTCGTGTCGCCGCTGTGCTGGCTTTGTGGAACGGTTGGAGACAATGGAAGGTGCGGACGGTGGGCGGCAGGTGACCACGAAGGGCGGTCCATGGAGACGACGACGGTGTCGGTGCACACCGGCGACGGGGAATGTGTTTGGGATCTCACCGCTGCCGCGCGGCGCTTCGTCACCGGTCGCGGGGATGGGTTGCTGTCCGTGTTCGTCCCACATGCGACCGCCGGCCTCGCCGTCCTTGAGCTCGGTTCGGGCAGCGACGCGGATCTTCTCGCCGCGCTCGCAGACCTGTTGCCCACCGATCGCGCATGGCAGCATGCCCATGGCTCAAAAGGTCACGGAAGGTCACACGTCCTGCCTGCGCTGATCGCACCGTCGTTGACCGTTCCGGTCCTCGATGGCGGCCTGCTACTCGGCACATGGCAGTCGATCGCATTGGTTGATCTCAACGTGGACAATCCCGAGCGCACGGTTCGGCTCTCGTTCCTGTCCGGATGAGACGGCGAGAGCGACACCTTTGTCCACAACTACCGGCGTGGCACTTGCGCTGCCCGGGGGTGCTCCGGTGGACTAGGTCCACGGCGATGCGGGCAGTAGGTGGATCGAGAGACCGCCGTGCTGCCCGGCCGTTGCATGCGGACAGCGTGTCCGTGTGCGGCTGACACGAGCAGGAGGTTGTTGAGGGTGAGTCCGACCGCGGCGAACGCCGAGGGTCAGCGGCGTGCGGAACGTCTGGGTATCACGCCAGGGGTACTGGTTCAGTCGCTCAACGAAGACGATGACATCGCCCGTGATCTTCTAGGTGCTGTCACCTCTGCCAGCGGAACGGAACTCGTCCCGGAGGATTCTGACGATGTGGTCGACGTCGTACTGCTGTGGTGGCGGGACGACGACGGCGACCTTGTGGAGGCACTCATCGACGCGCGCCGCCAGCTGTCCGAGGCTGGGGTGATCTGGCTTCTGACACCGAAGGCCGGCAGGCCTGGGCATGTCGAGCCCAGCGACGTCCTGGAGGCGGTGCCGACAGTCGGCCTGGTGCAGACAAGCACTGTGAGTGTCGCCGCGGAATGGGCCGGAATGCGGCTGGCCGCACCGAAGTCCCAGCGGGTCCGGCACCGGTAGGGCTTCCTGGGTCCCTGGCCGCCAGCTGGGTCCGGTGGCGGCCAGGGCCGGAGGGGGTTTTTGACCGGGGCAGCGCGCAGCGCGGTGGGTCGGGTCAGGCGGGCAAGGGGACCTGCTGCCCTTCGACCGCGGTCGGGTACCGGTCCCAGATGCGGTTGATCTCACTCTGGAGATTCAGCGGCCCGAAACCGAGAAGAAAGATCGTGAACGCGACCCCGGTTCGCAACGGAGGCAGGCCGGCTGATTGTTGTGCCTGGCGTGTGCGTGCACACAACCGCCACACGGCGACGAGCGGCGGAGCGAGAAGGAGGACGCCCAGGGTCACCGCGAATACTGAAAGGGTCGGATCGACCACGATTCGTCGGTCATACTCGCTGAGTTCCTTGTTGGTTTTGTAGATCCAGACGATGGTGTATATACCAAGAGTGATCAAAGGTAGGCCGAGCCAGCTGGCGCAGGGGTTGCGGCGCTTGCCGTGGATGCCGGTAGCCGTCGGCTGTGGGTAGCCGCTGGGCACGGCTGTCGCCGAAGTCGGGTATGCGCGGCCGGATCGGGGCGGGCCGTACCCGTCCACGCGCTGAAGCCCGGATGGCTGCCGGCCCCGATCGGACTGGCCGTACGGACCGAAGGTCTGCTCGGTCACTGCGTTCCCCTGTTCGGAGTGCCGCCGGTCGCCCGGCCACAGCTGATAACAGTATTGCCCTGGTGGGTCAAGATCGGTTATTGCGTACGGTTCCGTCCGGCGGGGCCTGGTCCGCGTCCATGTCCGCGTCCATGTCCGCATCCGGCCTGATAGCCGGCATGCCGACTGGGACCGAGGTAGCGGATTTTTACCCGGAGCGATGCAACGAGGCAAATGTTACTGGCCGCGACATCAGGAAACGAGACTCCGGACACATCGGTTCCGCACGATTGCGGTGCCGGCGCAGCCGTCCGGCCTGCCGTAGGGATGCCAACGTTGATCAGGTGGCATGCTGGGTGCGGGTGGCCGACCGCCCTTTCCCAACGTGACGCCGCCTGCAACGTGACACCGCCTGCCGTCGAGAGGATTGACCAGTGGCCGTAGAGGTGGGCACCGCCGCCCCAGACTTCACTCTGCGTGATCAGAACAACGAGGAGGTCACGCTCTCGGAGTTCCGCGGGCGTCGCAACGTCGTGCTCCTGTTCTATCCGCTCACCTTCACCGGGATCTGCCAGGGCGAGCTCTGTGCGGTCCGTGACGACCTCTCCGCGTTCCAGAACGACGACGTGCAGGTGCTCGCGGTCTCGGTCGACTCGCCCTACGCCCACAAGGTGTGGGCCGATCGCGAGGGCTATGACTTTCCGCTCCTCGCCGACTTCTGGCCGCACGGTGAGGTGGCACGCAGCTATGGCGTGCTGGAAGAGAGCAAGGGGTTCGCCGTGCGCGCGACCTTCGTCATCGACAAGGACGGCACTGTGCGCTGGACTGTTGTCAACGGACCAGGTGAAGCACGCGACCATGGTGAATATCTCAAGGCGCTCGCGGCCCTGTAATCCGCCTCGAGGGAGCTGGTTGGCCAAAGGGTGTGCGATTGTGGTTTTTCGCGCACCCGGAGGCCCCGAGGGGGCTGGTTGGCCAAAGGGTGTGCGATTGTGGTTTTTCGCGCACCCGGAGGCTTCGGGGGAACGTGAGGGAGTTAGTGCTTGCACGATGCCGTGTTTTCGTTGTCACATCCGCCAGACCGATCCCGCGCGCGGATCCAGTCCGTGGCGACGGGCGGTAGTCGAAGGTGAACAGGTTCTGTTCTGTCCGCCGTGCCAGCTGGTGACAGGATGGTCGGACATTCTTGACCGGTGCGCTGGCTGCGGCTCCACGCATCTGGCCAAGGCCCTGGGTGCCGTCTCGTGCCGGGACTGCGGCCGGGAGGTCTCGCCGGCCTCGGCCGCCGAGGATTTTTCGGTTTCCGATCCGCGGGTGTCGCGGGGGAGCGGACCTGGGCAGCCCGTAGCCGCATCCCCCAGTCTCAGCGACGAGGTTGAGGCCGCGCTCGCACGGGTACTGGGCCGGGCCGTGACCTGAGCGCCGACACCGGCTCGTCTACCTGACCGGGTGGACGTCGCCGTCGGACGTCGCGGGGAACGCATGCCGGCGCGGAGTCCGGTCCCACGCCGGTTCCCCACAACGGCGCGATGTTGCGTACTCTTACGAGAGCCCGGGGCGCGTAGCTCAGCGGGAGAGCGCTCGCCTTACAAGCGAGTGGTCGCAGGTTCGATCCCTGCCGCGCCCACGAGCTGGTTTCGTATGCTCGTTGATCTTCGATCAAGCTTGCCACCAGCCGCGATGTCCGCCGGGTGGCCGAGCCCCCCGAACCCCCCACGATCACAAACACCGTCCCGGCGATGATCGGGACGGCGTCCCTGTAGCAACGGGTGTAGCAACGCACTTCAGCTCAGTTGATCGTCGAGCTTCCGCAACGCCGCGCGTTTCTCCGCCATGGACGAGTGTGCGTAGATCGTCATGGTGACCTCGATCGCCGAGTGCCCCGCGATGTCCCGGACGGTGTGAGGCGGCACACCGAGATCAAGTAGGAGCGTCACGCAGGTGTGCCGCAGGCCATGAAACACGACCCCGTCAAGGCGCGGCACGGGCCGCGCCGCGCGACGGCTGCGCGTGGCGCTGGCGCGCCATGCTCGCCGGGTGCGTCGCCAGCCCGCCACCGCGCACAGCCACATCCAGGCAGCACGTCAGCCAGCCGTCCGAACAGCCAGCGTAGCCAGCCGCGGGCAGCAGCACCGGTCGGCGGCCCTGGGGACCGGCCGTTCCGAGCGGGCATCGGACCGCTGCAAGTCGCCGCGATCAGGCGTGGGCTCGTCGTCGAGTCCGCGTGCCTCACACCGGTGACGTCACGGTGGTAGCGGCGTGTCGTCAGCCAGTCGCCGGATTGACGGGATGTGCTCGTCGAGTTCCCCGGCCTCGAAACGAACATTGTTGATCGTCCACCAGATGGCCTTGGTGGGATCGCCCACAAGCTTGTATGAGCCGTTTGGAGCCACGGCAGCCCATCCCCCTACAAACCCGATCAGCGTGGCTGTCGGATTGCCGCTGGCCGCATCCCATAGCCGCACCGTCCCATCGGAGCCGGCGGAGGCCAGCCGGGTGCCGTCCGGGGAGAACCCCACCGCCTGCACCCCGCCGGTGTGGCCGGTGAGTTCGGCGAGTTGCCGGCCGCTGGCTACATCCCATAGCCGCACCGTCCCATCGAAGCCGGCGGAGGCCAGCCGGGTGCCGTCCGGGGAGAACCCCACCGCGGACACCTCGTCGGTGTGGCCGGTGAGTTCGGCGAGTTGCCGGCCGCTGGCTACATCCCACAGCCGCACTGTCCCATCGGAGCCGGGGGAGGCCA
>NZ_CAUVXP010000028.1:0-45880 GCF_963555955.1 Protofrankia sp. Cas3 | reverse complement strand
AAATAACGGTGTAACCCTCCGAGAGTGAGGACATGCCGTGAGTGACACGATGGTAGAGGTTCCGCCGGCCCACGAGGCCCCCGCGCTGGATCGACCCGGGGACGGCCCGGTGGACCTTCGGTCCTCGGCTTCGACGCACATTGAGGGCTATTATGTGCGTCATGGTCGTGCGCGTCGGAGTCAGAGAACTGCAACACAACACCGCCCGGGTGATCGAGAAGATCAAGGATGGGCAGACCGTCGAGATCACCGAACGGGGACGGCTGGTCGCCCTCCTCGTCCCCCCTGGACCGTCCCATAAGGCCAGGGACGAACTGATCGCCGCGGGAGTCCTGCATCCTGGTCGCGGCGGTCTGGCCGGCTGGCAACCGTTGGCAGCGCGTCCGGAGATTCCACCGTTGTCCCAGATCCTTGCGGACATGCGCGACGAGGACGACCTATGATCTATCTGGACTCCTGCGCGCTGGTCAAACTGCTCGTCACCGAACCCGAAACCCCGGCACTTGTGGCATTCCTTTCCGCTCACGCCGCCTATCCACACGTAACCACCACCCTGGCCCGCACCGAAGTGACGCGGGTCGTACGCCGTGCAGCACCGAAGGACTCCCAGCTGCACGCAACCGCCGTCGAACTGGTCGATCAACTGGACCAGGTCGAGCTGGAGCGGCCGTTGCTCGACCAGGCCGGCATCATCGCTGATCCGTATGTCCGTACCCTCGACGCGATCCATCTCGCGGCCGCACTCCACCTCGCGGAGGCGCTGACCGCCTTCGTTACCTATGACCACCGACTGGCTGCGGCCGCCCGGGATGCGGGCCTTCCCGTCCGCACGCCGACGTAGACTTGCGTTACGGAGATGGACGGAAGGACGCGCTGATGAGCGAGCCGCTGATCGCGATCCCGCCGGATGGGTGGACCACCGACTACCTTGACGAACTGCCGGTCAGCAACCACCGCTACGAACTGACCGACGGAGCGCTCAGCGTGTCGCCGTCGGCTTCCAACCTGCACCAGGCCCTGAGCGCCCGACTCTTCGCCGCGCTTGACGCGCTCGCGACCGAGCCGTTCGCCCTTGCGATGGCCGTGGACATCCGGTTCGGCCGGCAGCTCACCCGCATCCCCGACCTCATGGTGGTGCGCAGCGACGAACCGGGCCGGCACTGGTTCGCTCCCGCCGAGGTCGTCGTCGCGATCGAGATCGAATCCCCCGGCAACCACGTTGAGGACCGCACCACCAGGCCGGCGTTGTACGCCCAGTTCGGCATTCCGTACTACTGGCGGATTGAACCGTCCCCGCCGCGGGTGACGACCTACCGGCGCGGCCGCGGCGACGCCTACACGGTGGCCGGTAGCGGCGAGCGGCTCACCGTCACCGAACCGTTCCCGGTCGACCTCGACCTCACGGCGCTACTCCCCCACTGGGCCCGCTGACGACCGCGGGATGTCGTAGTACAGAGGCTACAATGCACTACATGGGTGCGCCACTATCGATCCGATTCGACCCGGAACTGCTCGCCCGGCTACGGCGTCGGGCACAGGCGCTACCGGGGGCAACCGTTTCCGGCCTCGCGCAGCGCCTGGTCGACGAGGGGTTGCGCCAGGCCGAACATCCAGGTGTGACCTTCAAGGACGGCCCGACCGGTCGCCGGGCGGCGCTCGTGACCGGTCCCGACCTGTGGGAGGTCATCAAGACTCTTCGGGAGTTGGACGAGCGTGGGCCACGTGCCGTCGAGGCAGCCGCCGAGCTGTTGAACCTCCCCGTAGCAAAGGTGCGTACCGCCTTGCGGTACTACCTCGACTACCGCGAGGAGATCGACGCCGAGATCGAGCAGGCCGACGCGGAGTCCAGAGCCGCCGAAGAAGCGGACCAGGCTCAGCTGCGGTTGCTTGCGTGAACGACCAGGACGACCCGTCAGGTGATGGACCCCGTGCCATCGCTCTGCTCCTGGACGAGATGCACGCCCCGGCTGTAGCGCAACGGCTGCGGGATCTCGGACATGACGTCGTCGCGGTCGCGGCGGACGACAGCCTGCGAGCCATGGCGGACGCCGACCTCTACGCATGGGCTCTGGAACACAGCCGTTGGATAGTCACGGAGAACGTCAAGGACTTCCGCCGACTACTCGTGGCCGCCGACGAGGCAGGCGGGCAGATGATCGGAATGATCTACACCAGCAACCGGACATTCCCACGGACGCGGCGTAACCACGAACCGCTCGTCACTGCGCTCGACGCATGGTTACGCAGGACCACGCTCGACAACGCCGCGCTGGAGGAATGGCTACGCCCAGCGTGACCGGGACGACCGACTCATCCGTCGACGATCAACCCGTCGGTGGGGGCCAGCCGCCGGGAAGGCGGAAGGTGAGGTCGGCGGCGGGGATGCCGGTTTCCAGCTGAGCCTTCTGCAGGTGGCCGGAGTAGTCCCAGTTGACCGCCTGCCACCGGGTGACCTGGTCGAGCACCCAGCGTCCGGACTGACGGGAACCGTTACCGGACCGGCCGTTGCCACCGAAGGGCAGGTGCGCCTCGGCCCCGGACGTCGAGTTGTTGACGCTGACCATGCCGGCGCTGATCCTGCGGCGGAACCGGAAGACCGTCGCCGGGTCATTGGTGTAGATCGACGAAGACAGGCCGTAACCGGGCGCGTTGGCCAGTTCTATCGCCTCGTCGAGGTGACCGTAGGTGGTGACGCCGACGATCGGGCCGAACGTCTCCTCACCGAACACCTCATCCCCGGGACGCACACCGTCGAGGATCACCGGATGGTAGTACAGGCCGGTCTCGGCGACGCCGACGAACCCGTTGCGCGGGCGGGCCGCGTCGATCCGCCCGACCGCCGAGGACCCCGCGACCCGGTGATGATCACGGATGAGCCCGAGGGTGCGTTCGAAACCAGCGGCGAACCGCCGATCGAGCAACGGCCCGTAGAGGACGTCCGCGCAGGGGTCACCGATCGCCGCCGTCTGCACCGCGGTCACGAACCGGCGGACGAACTCGTCGTGCAACGACGCGTGCACGATCACTGTGCCCAGCGACGTGCACCGCTGCCCGGCCGTGCCGAAGCCGGAGAACACCGCGCCGGCGACGGCGGCGTCCAGATCCGCGTCGGGTGCGACCACCATCGGGTTCTTCCCGCCCAGCTCCAGGCAGGGGGTCTGCAGGTGCCGGCCGCACAGCTCGCCGATCATCCGTCCGACCTCGGTCGAGCCGGTGAAGCCGACCTTGTCGACGCACCCTGCCTCCAGCGCCCGCTCCAGGCCGGTGAACGTTTCCACCCCCTCGGCGGGCACCAGGCCCAGCACGCCGGCGGGTACCCCGGCATGGTGAACCAGCTCGGTGAACGCCTGGGCGCACGCGGCCGCGTAGACGGCCGGCTTCCACACGACGGTGTTGCCGCACAGCAACGCCGGGATGATGTACCACGCCGGAACCGCCACCGGAAAGTTACCCGCAGTTATCACTGCCATCACACCGACCGGCTCCCGGAAGGTGAACAGCTGCTTGTCGGGCAGTTCCGACGGCACGGTCTCGCCGTAGAGACGCCGGCCCTCGCCGAGGAAGAACCGGCAGGTGTCGATGATCTCCTGTACCTCACCGCGCGCCTCGGCCAGGGGCTTGCCGACCTCGCGGGTGACCAGCCGGGCGAGCGCGTCGGCGTTGTCCTCGACCAGGCGCCCGAGGTTCGCGATCACGGTTCCACGCACGGGTGCGGGCACATCGGCCCAGCCGGGCTGGGCGTCCCGGGCGATGCGGCAGGCAGCCAGCAGTTCGGCGGGGCTCGCAAGCACGATCTCCGCGACGACCTCGTCAAGATGGGCGGGGTTCGTCGACAGGCTCACCGATCCCATCACGTGGCCGGGACGCTGGTCAGTACCCGCTCAAGGGCATCCACGCCGAGGGAGAGCTCGGTGGCCGAAACGGTCAACGCGGGCCGGAAGCGCAGTGCCCGCGGACCAGCGGGCAGGACCAGCACATGCTCCTCGGTGCGCAGCCGGCGCACGACCTCGTCGCGGATTCCGGGTGCGGGCAGGTCGATCGCGCACAGCAGGCCGCGCCCGCGCGGGTTGGTCACCAGCGACGGGTGGCGCCGGGCCAGCTCCCACAGGCCGGCCAGCAGGTCAGCGCCGAGCTCGCCGGCCCGGGTGAACAATCCGTCAGCTTCCATGATCTCCAGCATCCGCCGGGAGCGGACCATGTCGACCAGCCCGCCACCCCAGGTCGAGCTGATCCTTCCCGCTACACAGAAGACGTTGTCGGGCACCTCGTCCACCCGCCGGCCTGCCATCACCCCACCGACCTGCACCTTCTTACCGAAGGCGACAACGTCGGGATGCAGGCCCAACTGCTGGTAGGCCCAGGCCGACCCGGTGCTCCCCACCCCGGTCTGGACCTCGTCGAGGACGAACAGCGCGTCATGGACGTGACACAGACGTTCCATCGCGGTGAGGAACTCCGCCCGCAGATGGTTGTCGCCGCCCTCACTCTGGATCGGTTCGGCCAGGAAACAGGCGATGTCGTGTGGATGGCGGGCGAACGCCGCCTCGGCCTGGGCGAGCGCGCCCGCCTCGGCCACGGCGAGGTCGCCCAGCCGGGTGTCGTCCAGCGGGTAGGTGACCGCCGGGGTGTCGATCCGCGGCCAGTCGAAGGTGGGGAAGCGGTCGGTCTTGACCGGGTCGGTGTTGGTGACCGACAGGGTGTAGCCGCTGCGTCCATGGAAGGCGTGGCGCAGGTGCAGCACCCGCGTCCCGAGCGACGGCGACCGCCCCGCCTGGGCGTTGCGACGGCTTTTCCAGTCGAACGCGCACTTGAGCGCGTTCTCGACGGCGAGCGCTCCGCCTTCGACGAAGAACAGGTGGGGCAGCTCCGGGTCGCCGAGGACCCGGACGAACGTCTCGACGAACCCTGCGTAGGCGGCGGTGGCGATGTCGGGGTTGGCCGGCTTGTTGACCGCCGCGGCGGTCAGCTCGGCGAGAAAATCGGGGTCGCCGGTCAGCTCCGGCGGATTGACCCCCAGCGGCGCCGAGGCGAAGAAACTGTACAGGTCCAGATAGCGCTGGCCGTCACGGGCATCCACGAGCCAGCTGCCACGGCTGTGCGCAGTGTCGAGGACGATGTCGAAGCCGTCGGTGCGGACGTGGCGGCCCAGCACCTCCAGCACCCGGTCCGGTGCGACCGTCGGGTGTGCGACGGCGCGACTCCCCGTGACCAGGGAGATCCGACCCCGCATGGGGACCGCGGCAGGTGTGGTCGACATCCCGCCCCTCCTTCCGCGTACATCTCGCCTGGATCACACCGTGTCTGGGCCACATCCCACAAGATCTGTTTCTCGTGCGGCCAGCTTCTCGGAGAGACCGATAAACCTTCTGTCAAACCCTCTTGATCGTCAAGATACTATTCTTCCAGACCGGAATCAAGGCAAAATTTTTCCTCCGAGACGGAGGATGTCGCATAGCCGACGGCACCGGAGCAGCGCTGCCACGCACGGGCGAACGCATCAGGGACAATCGGGGACACCATCCGCCGATCGAGCGGGCGGGCGGGTGGCAAGGAGGAGGAAAAGACGTGCTCCAGCCGTTGTCGGACGACGACCCGCGCGAGGTCGGTCCGTACCGTCTACAGAGCCGGATCGGCGCCGGCGGCATGGGCATCGTCTACCTCGGGTTCGCCGCGGACAACAAGCCGGTCGCGGTCAAGGTGCCCTCGCCGGGGCTCGCCGACAACCCCGAGTTCCGTGACCGGTTCCGCACCGAGGTGACCGCGGCCGCGCGGGTGCGCGGCATGTCGGTCGCCGCGGTGATCGACGCCGACACCGACGGCCCACGCCCGTGGATGGCCACCGAATACGTCGAGGGCCGCAGCCTGACCGAGGCGGTCGCCCAGCGCGGCCCCTTCACCGGACGCCTGCTCGACGGGCTGGCGGTCGGGCTCGCCGACGCCCTGGTCGCGATCCACGCGGCCGGGGTGGTCCACCGCGACCTCAAACCATCCAACATCCTGGTCACCTGGGATGGCCCGAAGGTCATCGACTTCGGGATCGCGAGGTCGTCGGACTCGACCAGCCACACCCGTACCGGCGTGCTCATCGGCACCCTGGTGTGGATGGCACCCGAACAGCTACGGGGTGAGCGGGCCGGGTCGCCGACCGACATCTTCGCCTGGGGTGCGTGCGTCGCGTTCGCCGCCACCGGCCGCCAGCCGTTCCGGGGCGAGCGCCCCGAAGCGATCGCCGTCCAGATCATGACCGCTGCCCCCGACCTGACCGGTGTGCCACCGGCCCTCACCGCGGTGCTGGCCCGGACGCTGGACAAGAACCCGGCGCGGCGCCCGACCGCCACACAGCTCGTCGCCGGGCTCGTCGGGCACGATATGGTCGACCCCGGCGAGACCGTCCGGGCGGCACACACCGCCCTTGCGCAGTGGTGGTCGTTGCCGCCCACCCCGCCGCAGGCACCGTCCGAACAGGCGCAGGAGACCTTCCGCTCACCCACATACCGGACGCGGGCCGGCGGCGAGCCTATGCGCGGCGAGCCTTACCGGGGCGGCGAGTCGTACCCGCCAGCCGCACCGCACCGGGGTGGCGAGCCGTACCGGGAGTCGCAGCCAAGCCCGTCACGGCCCAGCCGACGCGGCACGTTTGCCGCGGTCCTGGCAACCGTCCTGGCGCTGGCGATCGCCGGCGGGATCATCGCCGCCATGACATTACGCGGGCACAGCACCCCGACCGGAGACACCGGCGGGTTGACGGCAGCCGGGCAGAGCACGCCGGCGTCGACCGCGACCACAGCCACCCACCGGAGCCCGACGCCGTCGGGCCGGCCCACTACCGCGACTCCGACCCCCACCCCGTCGCGGACTCCGACGCCGACACCGACACCGACGCACGGGCCGCTCACCCTCGCCGAGGCGGCGAAGATCGTCAACGAGCAGGGCTACGCGGTGACCGACCAGACCGGATTCCTCACGGGCCGGACCCTCAACGTCCTCATCGGCCGGGACACCGCCTCCGCTGGCACATCCCGCGAGTTCGCGTTCTTCTTCGTCGGCACCGACATGATCGGTAAAGATTTCATCGAGCCGAGCGCCGGCATCCATGTCGTGTCCGCGACGCAGATGGCGAGCGTGCTGCGCTACGACCTGTACGAGCCGTCGGACAAGGTGTGCTGCCCGACCGCCGGCACGGCTGATGTGACGTTCCGCTGGGACGGCAAGAAGCTCAACACCGACCCGTCGACGATCCCGCCGAGCGACCCCAACGTCCACGGCAGCCGCCGCTGACCGGATGACAGCGGCGGACAGGCGGGCTACCCGCCGTCCAGCGGGACGACGCACAGCCGAGCCGCGATGTCCTCGACCTCCGCCGCACCCTGAGCGACATCCATGACCAGGTCGAACGCCGCGTCGTGAGTCAGGTCGACCGTGTGACGGTTGATGTCGAGAAACACCACGGTCGCCAGCCAGGCAAGGCGCTTGTTACCGTCGACCAGAGCACGGTTGCCGGCAACTGAATGCAGCAGCGCGGCGGCCTTGAACGCGAGGGTCGGATAGGCGTCCTGCCCGAAGGCGCTCGACCGGGGCCGGGCTGCCGCGACGTCGAGCAGACCGACGTCGCGCACCGGACCGGCACCCAGGTCGCGTACCAGCGTGAGCAGGTCCTCCAGATCGAGATACGCGACGCGACTCACACTGTGCCCAACCGGACGAGCACATCCCCCCATCGATCGATCATGCGAGTGGAGCTGTCCCGTACCCGGGCAGTGTGCCCGGCTCGCTCGTAGCGCTCCAGAACGGCACGCCGAATGATCTCCTGCCGGGAAATGCCCTCACTGGCGGCCAGCGCGGTCAGAGCGTCTTCGAGCTCTTGGTCGGTACGCACCGTAAAGGCCATACGGTGACGATACCATTCTGATACCAAAAGTGCAGTCGACGGCCGGCACGGGATGGGACTCCACGCCCCGGTGACCCAGCCACCCGGGGCCGGGCACGAGCGCGGATGGGTTCAGGACGGGTGCGTCGATGGACCGACCGGGCACTGTGAGCGGCCCGGATCTTCGTGTGTCAGTCGGGTGTGAAAAGCATGGTCACGATGCCGACTCTCTTGATCGTTCATCACACACCCGCACCGGCGATGCAGGCGATCCTCGAGACCGTCCGCGCCGGTGCCACCGACGACGCGATCGAGGACGTGGCCGTGGTGGTGCGGCCGGCGCACTCAAACACTTCTTCGACCAGAACCCAGGCGATCTAGGGTGCTTCGGGCGGTCACGTTCCGTAACAACAGTAACGGCGGGCACCCAAGGGTGACACAGCCGCTACTTATTGTTACTGTGCGTGCCGATGAACCAGGATCTCGGCCAACACGGTCATGATCTGTTCTTCGTATGCCCCCGGCCTGCGGAAGCCTTCCCACGTCACGTTTGACAGGCCCAGGATCTCGATAGCATCCTCGCGGCGCATAACCGAATCCCGGCCTTCGTACGCTGCACGGAAGACAAAGAGAGGGCGGGTTCAAACGGTCGTAGCGACGGCGGTCGGACACGCTGCGGCGACCTCCGTACTCTCCGTTCGAATGCCTGGCTCGCTGGTCGTGTCGGTGCGATGTGACCGCGGACTCCGCTGCGCGCGAAGCCTGCTGCGAGCTGGGCGTCGGCACGGTGGCGCGCCTGATGCCGTAGCGCTCACGTCTGGTCGGGTATCTAGGAGCTTCATGCGCCGTGCATGAAAGCGTGGTAGCATCGACATATGGGCGAGTCCGCCGACGTGGGCATCATCCAGGTGCGCGATGTCGATCCGACGACGCTCGCGGTCCTCCGGGAGCGTGCTAGATCGCTAGGCCAGTCGCTGTCCGGGTACTTGCGGGACCTGATGGATGCTGACGCGGCCACGGAGACCAACGCCGAGGTCATCGCCCGCATTGCCCGCGACAGGGAACCGGTGGAGCTCACCATGGACGACATCCTCGAGGCGCGGGACGAGGGGCGGCGTTGACCCTCACGTACGTGGTTGACTGCTCGCTCGTCATTGATGTGTTGTCCGTCCGCAATGGCGATGAGGTGCTCCGGCAGCGCCTGTCTGCCCCGCGCACGCTGCACGCCCCGCACCATCTGGACGTCGAGGTCGCGTCAACAGTCCGCGGGCTTGCCGCCGGAAAGAAGATCACCGACCGTCGCGGCGAGCAGATGCTGGCTGACTACGCGCGCTTGCGGATCACCCGTCATCCGGTCTGGCCCTACCACCCCCGGATGTGGAAGCTACGACACAACCTCGGTGCCTACGATGCCGCCTACATCGCGCTCGCCGAAGCACTCGGCTGCGAACTGCTCACAGGCGACATCAAGCTCAAGAACGCGACCGGACACCGCGCGACGGTCATCGTCACCCGGTAGCCCGTGCGAGTTCGGCGCGAGGTAGCGGCGAGATGCCACGCGGTGTGACCGTCTGGCGCACCCTACTTTCGGGTAAATCTGCGACACCGTCTACTACCCGTGTCTCGACGCGACCGTTGGCCGGCCGTATGCGCTGTACGTCCACGGCAACAGCGATACGACCGGCGCGGTCCGCGGGGTCGAGACCATCGCGACCGGCCTGCGCTGGAGGTGCCTGCGCGATCCAGTCACCGTGATCGGTGCGCCACTGATAGGATGCGCGCAGATAATCTACGCATAGACTTTTATGGCAGGAGGTCCCAGGATGTGGTCCTACGAGCACAGCGTCCTGACGGAGGCGGCGCCGGAGGCGGTCTGGCGGTTGTGGGCAGACGTGGCAGGCTGGAGGGCCTGGAACGCGGACATCGACGGGATCGAGGTCAGTGGTCCGTTCGAGGTCGGGAGCGAGATCGTAATGAACCCCGCAGGTGAACAGCCGGTGCGGCTGCGGCTGACTGAGGTTGACGCGCCATGGCTGTTCGTCGATGAGGTCGATCTCGGCGACATTCTGGTCCGCACCACGCACCGCATCGACGCGGTCGACGCGGAGCGCCGCCGCGTGACCTACCGGACGGAGATCACAGGTTCGGCGGCCGACGAGCTGGGAACTCAGGTCGGCCCGGCGATCACGGCTGACTTTCCGGACACGATCGGGGCATTGGTCAGGCTCGCGGAGGCGCCAGCGTCCCGCGACTGACGAAGGTCGACCGATAACGTGGCCTTGCCTCCCGGTGGCAGCCCCGGCTTCCTGCTGTGGCACGCCACGCTGCGCTGGCAACGGGCGATCGCGGCGGCGCTCGCCCCGCTCGAACTCACTCATGTCCAGTTCGTGCTGCTCGCCTCCGTCTGGTGGCTGGGCGACCAGGGTGAGCCTCCCAACCAGCTCGCCGTCGCCGCGCACGCCGGCACCGACGTGAAGATGACGTCACAGGTGCTGCGCACCCTGGAACGCAACGGTTTGGTCAACCGCGAGACCGACCCGGCCGACACGAGGGCGAAGCTGCTTCAGGTCACCGCAAGGGGCGCCGAGCTCGCCCCCCGCGCGATCGCCGCTGTCGAGCGCGTCGACGCGGACTTCTTCCGTCCCGTCCCGACCGAAGGGGCACTTGCTCTGCTACGCCGCCTGGCTCACCCGGACGGCAGCGGCCGCGCGATCGACTGAACACCCTTGTTGATGTTACTTTTGCGATTACGCATATTTTCCGATCTTGGAAGCGACTGTCGGCAGGCCCTATGCCCTGTACGTGCATGGCGGGAGCGACACGACGGGCGCGGTTCGTTCGGTGGAAACGATCGCGACCGGCCCGCGGCGGCGTCTACGGGAGTCGCGGACCGCTTGGTGCGTCTGCTCCGGCGGGACACGTACGTACTACCGCCAAGTGCGTGACGCCTTACGACACCTCGGACGTCCAAGCCCCACCCCCGATCAGCGTCAACCAGCGGCGGACTTCGAGCTGGAGGAAATGTCGGGAGAGGCTGCGGACACGGTGGTGACGGTCGGCCTGGGCCGGCCGTCACCATCAAAGGCGAGCTTGTGGTTGCGGCTATTCCCTCGTCCTTGAGCCAGTTCCACGCGTGGTAAACATCCCCGCCGGATCCCAGAGCGAAAATTTCCTGATGACGGTCGGAGTGAGTGCCGGCGGCGATCGCTGTCAGCATATTGGTCGTACTACCCGGTGTGGAAGCCGCCTTCGCAGGTGCGGGGGCGGGCATGTCCGTCCAGTCCGACCAGCCTGCTTCTGTACAGCGGCTTGGTCAGTAGTCCATAGGTATCACCCTCCCATGTTCATCACTCCCTTCGGGGTGTACGGCGGTATCCGGGGCTCCAACTCCGTTGGCGGACACCCGGAGATTTTGGTGAAGATGGTCCAAGCGATCAGCTCGCAGTTGTCACGGGTGATGCGGCGGGTAATACGCTGGCTCCGGTCCTCCACTTCCAGCGGCAGGACCACTTGGTCGTCCATGGCCGTGAGGTGCGCCCACTGGTGGGCCTCTTCCCACTCTGCGAAGGCGGCCAACTGCTCGCCGTACCCGTTCAGGACGGCGTAGGGCCGGATACGCCGGGCCGCCGCCTTCTGGACTGCTCCAACCGTCCCACGAGCTTCCCCATTTGGTCGCGCATCCATCGGGCCTCCTCGGTCACGATTTCCAGCCGTTCGCGCAGGGCTTCCAGCTCAAGGGGCGTGGCGCCGAGTTCGTTCCTGGAATAGGCAACGTTTTCTTCCAGTCGCTCCAGTTGCGTCAGCGCGGCTTCAAATTGGCGCTCGATGAGATGTGTAGCCGTATTCTCCCCGGACCCCGGCCCAGACGAACACGGACCGCTGATCCAGCCGCCCATCATCTGCCTCCTCTTTTTTGTCCGCCGTCGGCCCCGTCTGGTTGGCGCCCGGTGCCGGGGAGCCCGGCATGATCGAACTTGAGCCATCTCGACCCGGCACCGGGGCCTGGTTGGGACAGTGCGCGCGTTGGCTGAAGAGCAGTAGCCATCCCATGTATGACGGGTATACGCGGCACGTCTGGACGACGGACCGTAACGGCTAGACTGCGAGGTAGGAAGCCCACCGCAGGCGACGGAGAGGGCCGGTAATTACGGTGAGCGAACAGCGGGGGCAGGGTCGCTACTGCCGGTGTGGGGAACGGCTGGCACGGGACAACAGTGTGGGCCTGTGCGGACCCTGCCAGCGCCGGACGGTGGAGCTGGAGGCAGGAGCGCCGGAGGTGCCGCCCGCGTTTTGGGAGGCGTCAGACCAGCTCCGAGATGCCCTCGACGCCTGGCACATGGGGCAGGTTATTGCGGCGTACCGCACCCACCCCCACCACGGCTCCCCCTTACCCCAGGAGATGGTGGCGCGATGGATGGGCAATACCCAGACACAGCTAAGCCGTATCGAATCGGGCGCTCCTATAGCTGATCTCACCAAGCTCATTCGGTGGGCACAGATGTTGCGCATCCCGGAAGAGCTGTTGTGGTTTAAGCTTCCCCGCCAGCGTCCGCCGGCGGGAGAAATACATAGGCTCCCTGCCGCTGGCGCCACATCAACTTTTCCGCCCCAGCGTGGCAGGGGCAGCACGTATAGCGACGTGCCGGACCAGTACCGGGTGATCGCGCACGTCGGGGAGGTGGTAATTGTGGCGATGGACCGGCGGACATTCCTCGCAGGAAGCGGAGCCGGATTTTTGGTCGGAGGCAAAGTGATGCCCCTGGCCTCCTATAAGCAAGTAGCGCCCGAGGCCATCGAGTATCTCGCCTCACAAATTGACGGCTTCTATGCGGCCGAGGCCACGCTAGGCCCTCACACGGTGATTCCCTCGGTGCTGGTCCAGCAGGAGGTGCTACGCCAATTCCTCACCGTGGCCCGTGGCGATGCGCGGCGGGCGCTCCTGCGCACCAACGCCGCCTATGCGGGCTTGGTGACGTGGCTTTACCAGGACGCCGGGGATTTGGGTACGGCCTCCCATTGGGCGAATCACACGCTGGAATTCGCCCACCGGGTCGGGGACACCCAACTCATCCGCCACGCCCTGACCAATAAAGCGATGATCTGCACCGACGAGCAGGACGGACCCGGCACGCTGGACCTCACCAGCGCCGCCCTGATGGATGAAACTGAGTTGTGCCCGAAGGTCCGGGTGCAGGCTATGCAGCAATCCGCCCACGGCTTTGCCCTCATGGGCGACCGGCGGGGCGCTGATTACGCTTTGGATAAAGCCGCCGCGTTCCTGCCCCAAGTAGATGACGAATACCCCTGGTATAATGCCTGCCGCCGGACCCCGGGCTACATCGAGGCCCAGCGCGCCACCTGTTACAACCGCCTTGGCCTCGGCGCGGAGGCGGTGGCGCTGTGGGAGCAGGTGATAACCGGCCTGCCCGCGACCGCCCGGCGGGATGCGGGCGTGTACCGGGCACGGCAGGCCGTGGCCTGCGCCCAAGCCCATCAGCCGGACGCCGTGGTGGAAGCGGTCGGCCAGGCCGTTACCATCGCCCAGGAAACCAGTTCGGCGCGGCTGCGCCAGGAATTGGACGGAGTCTGGCACCACCTCGCCCCGTGGCATGACCACGCCGTGGGACACGAGGTTAAAGAACTGTTGGCCCAACTGTAGGAGCGTGTGAGATGGCACTACGTGACCCGCTGCCAGCCGAGGAAGTCACCCGCCGCCTCAACGAGCTTGATGGTTGGGAGAAGGCCCCGGACCGCGAGGAGATCCATAAAAGCTTCCACCTGGACTACTACACCAGCGTCAAGGCGATCAACGACGTGATGGAGCCGGCCCAGGAGCTTGAGCACCACCCAGATATTGATTTGCGGTGGGAGACGTTGCACTTCAGCCTCACCACCTACACGGCGGGACAGAAGATTACGAAGCTGGATTTTCTGCTGGTGGCCCGGATCGAGGACGTGATGGCCAAATACATTCCGGCCGGATGAGTGCGGTTTCAAATGGGCGGGGTCCAGGGACGACGATGACTCTGGACCCGGCGGAATCAAGCGGTCAAGGCGGCACTGCAGGGTCGGCTTCGGGTGCTGGCGCAGGTGCTCTTCGGTAGCAGCGTGTTCGGCTCGCACACTGGGCCGACCGCGAGATAGCGGTGGGTGCGACCGCGGCCGACCTCCTCGATGAGTCTCGCTGCCTTCAGTCCTTGAAGATCACAGATCGTTTGGTAGAGCGCGGAGACCTACGGGTGGTGGACGTCTCGCCGATGCCGGCTGGAGTGGATCTCTACCAGGTGCTTGGCCTCGTCGATCCGGTAGATGACGCGGTAGGTCCCGCGGCGCGCCGAGTAGAAGCCGTCGAAAGGCTCGTCCAACGGCTTCCCGACCCGGCGAGGGTTCACCGCGATCGCTCGCTGGATCGTCTCCAGCGCGGCGGCCGCGACCTCCAAGGGCAGGTCCTCGTGGAGGTTTCTGCGTGCCCTGCGCGACAGTGCGATCTCGTAGGGCGCGCCGGCGGCGGCCATCACCCGCCCACGGCGCGCCGCTGCTCCAGTTCGGCCCGGACCTCGCCCACAGCGAAGACGTCGCCGGCCGCGAAGTCCTCCCGCGACTGCCGCAGATCCGCGAGAGCCTCGTTGTCCGACAGCAGGTCGAGGGTCTCCCGCATCGACTCGTACTCCGCGACAGAGATATGTGCCGCCGCGCTGCCAGGTGCCGGTGCGCCTGCTCACGGGCAGCCGGCACGGGTGGGACTCCACGCCCCGGTTACCCAGGCACCCGGGGCCGGGCACGAGCGCGGATGGGTTCAGGACGGGTGCGTCGATCGGCCGATCGGGCCCTGTGGAATCCTGTCACCGGATGTGGGGGGCTCCGTGGCGGCAGGCATTCGTATCGGAGTCCGATTCGTATCGGAGTCAGAACCGTCACGGTCGGGGGTGCTGGGGTGACATGGTCGTGGGCGCAGGTGCCGCTCGATCGTGTCGTGCGCCTTACCGAGGCGAGCCCCGAAGCCATCGAATTATCGCTGGAGCCACTACCCGACGACGCGCCCGCTGTCATCAGCTACCGACCGATCGCCACGACGTCTCCCACATCAATGATCACGAATGTACTGGACGCCCTGGACACGGTCGCGACCGCGCTGTTCCCGGCCTGGCTTCCCGGCGCGGAGCTGCTCGACGGACCAGCCGGCGCGAGTACCGCCGCCGCCCGCTCACTGGCCAGGAAGGCCGCTGCCACCACACCCGATTTCGGGCCCTTTCTCGCCGACCTGGCGCAACGGTCACTGGCCGGCGGGAAGCCGCCGACCGCGAAATTCACGGTCGAGGTACGCGCCGTCGGGCTGGCGCGGGTCATCGCAACCGCATTCGGCCGCGCCCGCACCGCCATCCTCGTGCAGGTACCCGATGGGCTCACACCCGCGGCCGAACGGTCCTTGGCGACGGCATTCGAGTGGCTCGTGTACCACGGCCGTGCCGGCGTGTGGCTCACGGGTGATCCGCTTCAAACCGTGGACCGGATCTGCGCGGCCGCGGTGGACCTGACCGGGACGGTTGCGGAATTCACCCGCCAACAGATGTTCACCGACCCCGCACCCATCGAACGTACGCCCATCAGCTACCCGCCCCTCGCCGGCAGGCCGCATCCGGCGAGCCAGGCCGAACACATCCTGGAAACAGCGCTGGCGGCACGGCCGTGGGCGATGGGACGAACCTGGAATCAGACCTACCGCTTCGGCCCACTGGTCAACCCGGTCCGGCTGGATCTGGCGTGGTCCGCCGAGCGATGTGTGGTCGAGGTCGACGGTCCGGAACACTGTGGGCTGGCGCGCTACGAAGCGGATCGGCGCCGCGACGTGGACCTCCAGCTCGACGGCTTCGCCGTGCTGCGGTTCACCAACACCCAGATCCTTCATGATCTGGATGCAGTGCTGCTCCGCATCGAGCGTTTCATCCGGACCCGACGCCAAGGACAGTAGGAGGAATAAGGAAATGCCCAGCGAGACGTTGACCCCCAGCGAGGTGGCGATCCTCTTGGCGTTGATGGCGGAGGCGGCCGAGGTCTCCAACCCGGAGCTGAAAAACGCCTACGGTCTGACGCTCGACGGCGCCCCGCGCAAAAAGCTCAATGACCTGAAGCTGGTGGCGAGCCGCCGCGCGGGTCGTCCGTACATCCACGAACTGACCGAAAGCGGATGGGCGCGGTGCCGCGAGGAGCTGTCGGCGCCGCGTACGGCGCGCGGTGGCCCCGCCGCCGGTGCGCTGTATGCCGTACTGGCCGGCATCAACCGTTATCTCGAACAGGAAGATCTCGTTCCCGCCGACGTCTTCCGGCCCCGCAGCGAGCCCCCGCCCGAAACCGGGTCGGCGTTGCCGAAAGCCGAAGCCGCGATACCGACCGCTTCGACGGCCGGTTTCGCCGGACCCGCCGGACCCGCCGGACCCGCCGGACCTGACCTCGATATTCGGATCCGGGATGCCTATCGACAGCTCGCCGAGCATCCCGGAAGCTGGGTGAGCCTTACCCGGCTACGCTCCCTTCTCGGTGATGCCGAGCATGATGACGTGGACACGGTGCTGCGCCGGATGGACCGCAGCCCGCGGGTGAACCTCATACCCGAGGAAAACCAGAAGACGCTGACCAACGAGGATCGGGCGGCGGCGGTGAAGATAGGCGGCCAGGACAACCACCTGCTCGCGATCGAGGACGTATGACCGCCCTGGAACGCAAGGCGTTCGCCGCTCTCCGGCTGGACTGGGCGCGCACGCCGGAGGACGTGTGGCGGACCTCCTCGGTGCATGTCGACGGACTCCACGCCCACGCGACACTCAGCATCGACGCCGGGATCACCGACGCCGTCGCGAGCAGCGGCTCCAGTCCCATCGGGATCGTCGTCCAGGGCCAACGCGGGTCGGGAAAGACACACCTGCTCGGCTGGGTGCGGGAAAGGGCGCACAGCGTTGACGGCTACTTCTTTCTCATCGGGCCGCTGAGCGGCACGACCTTCTGGGAGAGCGTCGCCGGTTCCATGCTTGAGAATCTGCTCCGCGACGTCGACGGACAGGGCACGCAGCTTTCGGTCTTCCTTCGGCGGCTGTCGTCACTGCTCGGGGTGACCGACCAGGTCCAGGCCGGCGTCGTCGGTGACACCGAGCTGGCACCGGAGCATCTGAAGGACTTCATCGTCGGGCTGCGCACGTTCGACAACAAGCTCGGACGGGAGTGTCAGGACACGCTGCGGGCGATGGTCCTGTACGGCGCGGCCGACTTCGCCGCGCAGGACATCGGCCAGAGCTACCTCCAGTCGATGGAGGAGCAGGAACCGGGCGAGCGCGCGCGGCGGGGCATGCGCACGCCCGCGAAACCGGCGCGGCAGATCGTCAGCGAGATCTCACGTCTGCTGGCACTCACCGGCCCGAGTGTGATAGCCATCGACCAGATCGACACGATTATCGCGGAAACCACATCCGCCGTGGACAAGGAGACCGGGCCGCAGGACTGGCATCCCAACCCGCTTTTCGATCAGGTGGCGGACGGGCTCCTGGTGCTGCGTGACGTGACGGCGCGCACGCTGTGCATAGTCGCCTGCCTCCCTACCACCTGGATCCTCATCAGGGACCATGCCGTTGCCACGGTGAGCGACCGATTCCGTGAACTCACCGCGCTGAACAGGATCGAGACCCCGACGATCGGCAGGGAGATCGTCGAAAGGCGCTTCGCCGATCGTTTCCGGAAAATATACTTCAAGGCTCCGCATCCTACCTGGCCGGTGAAAGAATCCGCCTTCGCGGACACCACAGCATATACTCCGCGGGCACTGCTCCAACGCATAGACAATCACGTCCAGAAATGCCTGACCGATGGCAGGTTCTCGGAACTGGAAAAACTGGACGAGGAAAGCACCCCGTCGAAACCCATCGTGCCCCCGCCCGTCATCGATCCGAATCCGAATCCGAATCCGCTGGACGTCAGGTTCGACGAACTACGTGGGAACGCCGACATCACCGCCGCCCTTGTCGCCGAGACGGAGGACTCGCTCGTTCCGAGACTGCTCGCGGCCGGCCTGACTGCGTGGATCGCCGAACGCGGCGGGAACGGGGACACCTTTTCCCGGGATCCACTGCCGGGGCCGAAACCCGCCCTGCATGCCCGCCTGCGCCGCACTCTCGACGAGAGCACCGGCGACGAGATCCACTGGGCCTTCCGAGCGATCACGAGTGACCAGGCCACCTCCGCGCTCAACCGAATCCGCGGCGCCTGCACGATGGCCGGCATCGATCAGAGCGGAGGCAGACGCCGGCTGTTCCTGTTACGCAACGCCATCTGGAGCAACGGCGCCCGCACGCGGGAGGCGATCGAGGCGTTCACCGCGGCAGGTGGCATCACCCTCCCGCTGGACGACGGCGACCTGAAGACATTCGCCGCGCTGGAGACGATGCTGGCCGAGAACCGCCCCAACCTGCGGGACTGGCTCGTTACGCGGCAGCCGGCCAGCAACACGACGCTGCTGAGCGCAGTCCTCGCCGACGCGGCTCCCGCTCCGGTCCCGCCACCGGTCTCGGGGTCGGAAGCAGGGTCGGGGTCGGAAGCAGGGTCGGACCACACAAGCCCCGAACCTGGTGCGACAAAAACCGCGCCGATCACGATCGGCCTGACCGTGAACAGCCGGGTACCGGTACAGGTCGAGCTGGAGTCCCTGCGCAGGCATGTCGCGATCTTCGCCGGTTCCGGTTCGGGTAAGACCGTGCTCATCCGGCGGCTGGTCGAGGAGTGCGCGCTGCGCGGTGTTTCGTCGGTGGTCCTCGACCCCAACAATGACCTTGCCCGGTTGGGCGACGCCTGGCCGACGCCCCCGGCGCACTGGGCCGACGCCGACGCAGGGCTGGCCAAGGAGTACCTGGCCGAGACCGATGTCGTGGTGTGGACGCCACGCAAGGTGCGCGGTCGGCCCCTGAGCTTCCAGCCTCTTCCGGACTTCCAGAGCGTCCTCGACGATCCCGACGAGTTCGGCGTGGCGATCGACGCGGCCGCCGCCACGCTGGCGGCCAGGGCCAACGTCGCGGGAAGCAGCAGCAAGGCGCGCCTGGGTCAGGCGGTGCTGTGCGAGGCGCTTCGGTACTTCGCCCGCCGCGGTCGGTCCACCCTTGCCTCGTTCCTCGAGCTCCTGTCCGACATCCCGGACGGCGTGAGCTCCCTCGATGACGCCGGAAAAATCGCAGCGGGGATGGCGCAGGCGCTGAAGGCCGCGATGGTGATCGACCCGCTGTTCGGCGGTCGGGGCGAGCCCGTCGATCCGAGCCTGCTGTTGACACCGCCCGCCGGGAAGCGTGCCCGGGTGTCGGTGATCAGCCTCGTGGGCCTTCCCGGCGATGAGCAGCGGCAGAGTTTCGTCAACCAGTTGCAGATGGCGCTGTTCGCCTGGGTCAAGAAGAACCCGGCCGGCGACCGGCCGCTGGGCGGGTTGTTCGTGATGGACGAGGCCCAGACCTTCGCGCCGTCCGGCGGGATGACGGCCTGCACGACGAGCACCGTGGCGCTGGCGTCGCAGGCACGCAAGTACGGGCTCGGGCTCGTCTTCGCGACGCAGGCTCCCAAAGGGCTACACAATCAGATCCCGGGCAATGCCGCCACTCAGTTCTTCGGCCTGCTGAACAGTCCGGTCCAGATCGCCGCCGCCCAGGCCATGGCCAAGGTCAAGGGTGGCGACGCGCCGGACATCGGCCGTCTTAAGATCGGCCAGTTCTACGCCGCGGGTGACGGGTTCGCCTTCCGGAAGGTGCAGACGCCTCTGTGTCTGAGCCACCATCCCAAGAGCCCGCTGACCGCCGAACAGGTCGTCGAGCGCGCGAACGGCGGCACCGACCAAAAACCCGTCATCCAGTTCGACTAGCCGGCCCAGGTAGGTGGCTGCCGGTCGTCAGGTGTCGGCATCTCCTCACCCTCAGCCGCTGCCTACGCCGCATGGCACACCACCGACCCGTCCGCGTTCGACTTCCGAGTGCGGCACCCGGGAGCCACCCGGCCCAGAGCCGGCCCCGACATCCGAACGCCGCGCCCCGACGAGCTCCACGCCGCCTGCCACGTCAGACGAGTGGAAGGTAGGCGTATATCTTGCGTCCGATTTGTGGCTTTCTGGGATGTCAACCTTCCACTCGTCACGGCGGTACAGTCAATACGTCGCGCCGGGGGACGCTACCGGCAGACCTGCGGCACGGGCCGCCGCTATGAGAAGTTTGTCGTACGTGAGCATGATGTCCAGCGAGCCTTGAAGGTCCAAGCTCACGTGGCCACAGACAGTGGCCGCCGAAAGTGCGCGGCACCGTGAATGGCCTCCGGGACACGCCGACGAGCAACCCCTGGGCAGACACGATCACGAGCCTGATCGGGGAAGGGCGCCGACACAGGTTCAGTCTTGCTGCCCGCCGTACGGGTCGCGCAGCGGTCGATCCGCGTGCGTACCGCGGACCGACCGCTGCGCCTGCGCCGCCGGGCCGGATGCGACATAATGCTGCGTCCGGCCGTGCCCGACATCTTCGATCAACCCGGCCTTCTTCAGGCCCGCCAGGTCGCGGATGGCCTGATCGCGAGTCAGCCCCTCGTCCCGAGCATAGGTACCGCGCCGCACCCCGCCCGGACGAATGCCTGCGTACAGCGCGGCGACCGTCCGCTCCCCCAGACCGGCGGCGGCAACCTGGCCGGCGAGAACCGGCCAGATCTCCGCCGCGATCTCGAGCCGCCGCTCGACCAGCTGCGCCTGGAGATGATGTGCTCGCAGGCAGAACCGCACCCAGCCGTGGGCATCCCGGTTCGGCTGGTAACTGCCCCCCTGCGCCTCGCCCAGCGCCGCGTAATACATCGCGGTGTTGTACGGCGACGACCCCAGCCATTCCTCGATGCTGGAGAACTCAGGCGCCAGGACCAGTTCCCGGGCCAGCACGAGCGTGTGCAGGCAGCGCGACATCCGTCCGTTGCCGTCCCGCCAGGGATGGATGCTGACCAGGTTCAGATGGGCCATCGCCGCGCGGACGAGGGACGGCGCATCGCGATCACCGTTCTGGAGCCAACCACACAGCTCATCCATCAGATCCGGTAGGCATGCCGCATCCGGCCCCATGTACACGGGAGGGTTGTCCGGCGAGCCGGCAACCCAGATCGGCCCCAGCCGGTACCGGCCGGGTGACCGTTCCAACTCACTGCGCACCATCGTGAAGTGCAGCACCGACAGCAGCATCGGATGGTAGGTGAACACCTCGAACCGGGCTGCCTGCTGCACGTAGGTCAGCGCGTCCGCGTAGCCGGCGATCGCCGCGCGGGTCTGCCGGTCGTGAGCTGTCGGCATCTCCTCGCCTTCGGCCACCGCCTCGGCCTCAGCGACGCCAACCGTGTAGCCCTCAATCGTGTTGGAGCCCCTGATCGCCCCTGCGATGAGACTCCGCCGCAACTGCCCGAGCCAGCGCCTCGGTTCAGCGACATGGTGGCGCAGATCCATGCGGAACCGTTCGAGCTCGCCGAGCACTCGCTCATCGGCCGTGTCGATCTCAGGAACGCGAAACAACATGCGACGATGCTACGTGCCTCGTAGCACGACCGGCCGATCCTGGCACACCGAAACAACATCACTCTGGTAATGGATCGTTTCCACGTTGAGGAGGTCCGGTTCGCCCTGGCCTTGGCACCGGGCCGGTCGGTCGATGGCCGCCGGTGGGAGTTGGATGAGTCCTGCGCCAGCCGGCGTCACCGGCACGGCACTACGGACTCGCCTCAGCCAGGCGCGGCAACGGCCAGACCTTCCTGGCTCGCGGCGGTGGCCAGGCGCTTGTCATAGGTGACGAGGACGAGCGACGGTGCGTCGAGCCGGAGCGCCGTCGCGAGATGAATGGCGTCCAACGAGCGCAGCAGCGGTACGCGCCGGTGCCACCGACGACGCGATCGAGGGAGTGGACGTCGTCACCCGGCCTGCGCTCGTCGCGTCCACCATGGACGTGCTGACCGCGGACTCCTACCTGCTGGGTACCCCGGTGAACATGGGTACCCCGGTGAACATCGGTTACATGTCCGGTGCGCTCAAACATTTCTTCGACCAGAAGTAGCGCGAACCCTGGACCTGAGATGTGCGTAACGTAGCGGTCCGGACATGTAGGGTAATCCCGGTGGGGTGCAGCCTTTGCGGCAGAGTGTGCCTCGGCTGGTGTAGGGCGCCGGCACGTGACCCAGCTGCGGGACCGATCCTGGCAACCGCCCCACGAAGCCAAAGCCGAGGTGTGTCGGCATCGAGCCCCGACTAGATCGTCGATCACGCGTAGGGTGGTCACGGAGCAACCCTGCTGGCAGGTCCGCGGAGGGAGGATCGATGCCTCGCCGGTTCAACACGGCCGGTCCGTGTGTGCCCGCGAACCATTACATGATCCCGGCTCTGGAGCGACTGCCAGAGGGGCCGGGGCTCGTTGACCAGCGGGCGTATTTCGTGGTGCACGCCCCTCGGCAGACGGGGAAGACGACGGCGCTGCGCGCGCTTGCCAGCGAGCTGACCGCCGGTGGGCAGTATGCGGCTCTGCACTTCACGTGTGAGGCCGCACAGGCCGCCGGAGACGACTACGCGCAGGCGCAGCACGCCATCCTGCAAGAGATCCGCACCCGCGCGATCACCGCGCTGCCGGCAGCCCTCCAACCACCGGTCTGGCCCGGGGCGCCGGATGCCTCGCTTCTGCGTGAGGCACTCACCCTGTGGTCGCGGGTCTGCCCACGTCCACTAGTGCTCTTCTTCGACGAGATCGACGCGGTACGCGGCGAGAGTCTGATCAGCGTGCTCCGCCAGCTGCGGGCTGGCTTTCCCGAGCGCGAGACCGGGGACTTTCCCTGGTCGGTGACCCTCTGCGGTCTGCGTGACGTCCGCGACTATAAAATCATGTCCGGTAGTAATGCCACCCGTCTCGGGAGCGCGAGCCCCTTCAATGTCAAACTGGAGTCCCTTCGTCTTGGGGACTTCACGCCGGACGAGGTCGCCGAGCTTTACGGCCAGCACACCACCGATACCGGGCAGCAGTTCGCCCCGGGCGCCGTCGAGCACGCCTACGAGCTGACCGGCGGCCAGCCCTGGCTGGTGAACGCGCTCGCCCGTGAGGTCGTCGAGAAACTAGTTGTGCCCGCGCCCGAACCGATCACCGTCGATCACCTCGAGGCGGCGAAGGAGCGGCTTATCCTCGCCCGGGCCACCCACCTGGACTCGCTTGCGGCCAGGCTCGCCGAGCCGCGGGTGCGGCGGGTTGTCGGTCCGCTGCTAGCCGGTGACCTGCTCACTCTTGAGCCCTATGACGATGACCTCGTCTACGTTCGTGACCTCGGCCTGATCGCCCCCATGGCTCCTGTCCGCGTCGCGAACCCGATCTACCGGGAGGTCATCGCCCGGGTTCTGTCGTCAAGCATCCAGGAGAGCGTCACCGCCGACCCCCGCTCGTTCGTCCGCTCGGACGGCGGCTTCGATTTCCCCAAGGTGCTCGACGAGTTCGCGGACTGGTGGATGGAGAACGGTGACTTTCTTATCAAGACAGGCTTCTACCACGAGGCGGCCCCCCAGCTGATCCTCATGGGCTACCTCCAGCGCGTTGTGAACGGCGGTGGGTTTGTCGAGCGTGAGTACGCGGTCGGTTCGGGCCGTATCGACCTGCATATCCGCTGGCCCTACACGACTCCCGATGGCTCCCGCCGCGTCCAGCGTGAAGCGTTGGAGATCAAAACCTGGCGTCCGACCAAGGCGGACCCGCTTCGCCAGGGCCTCAAGCAGCTTGACCGCTACCTCGATCGTCTCCAGCTCGACACCGGCACCCTCGCCATCTTCGACCAGCGCCCCGCTGCCCCCGCCATCGACGAGCGCACCGCCATCACGACGACCACAAGCCCCGCTGGCCGCCGAATCACCTTGCTACGTGGATAACCGAAAGTCGGGCAGCGTCCCTGGGTACGACCGACGCTCGCCCGCGCGGCCCGCTCACCGTGATCGGCGAGGCCGACGCCGCCGCCCGCGAGGCCTGCTGGGACCTCGGCGCCACGGCAACCGCCAGCCTGATGCCCAGCTGAGACGAATCAGCTCGCGGCCTCGTCGCCCGCCGTCTGCCGGGGGCCGGGGGCCGAGATCCACCACGGTCACCTCTCCGTCAGCCTCGACCGCGAGGCGGGCGAAGCTGTCCGACAGGCGCAGCTGCCGGACCAGCCATCCCTCGGCGACCGCGGCCCGGGTGAATGCCCTCACCACGTCAGGGATCGGGACGACCGGCGGGGCTCCGGAAAAAAGATCGACATCTTGCGTCGATCTGTCCACGAGGGCTCTGGCAATGAGCGCCGCGCCACCCGCGACCGCGAAACCGGCGCTTTCGTCGAGGCTGAAGAACATTGCGGCGACGGATCGTTGGAAGGGTGTGATCATGCGAAGACGATCTGTTCCCAGGCCCGCCGAACGGCCGCCGGCAGGACCAGGTCCGGCCAGGCATCCACCAGCAGGGCGCCATCGACATAGGTGAGGAGGTCCGCGGGCAGACCCTCCCGTAGGACGATCTCGTACACCCGATGACGCTGCCGGCGGTCCGAGAGGTCATAGACCCGGTCGGGGTCAGACCAGTTGAGATGGACCGGCAGCCGCACCCGCGCCAGTGCCTGGCCTGCCGGCAGCCGCGGCAGGCGGTTGGGCACGGAGAAGGGCCGGCCACGCTCGTCGGTCAGGTCGACGAAGGAGGGCACCGGGACGACGTCGAACCGGAAGCCTGCGGCGGCCAGCAGACGTGCCGCGGTATCGAGCGTTGGCGACTTCGTTCCGTGCTCGTAGGCGGCCAGGGTTGGCCGGGAAGTCCCTGCACGCCGGGCCAGTTCGGCCCCCGAGAGCCCTGCCTCCAGCCGGGCCTGTTCGATCAGGCGGCCCGTGGTCTTCACTCGGCGTCCCTCCCCCACATTCTGGCGTATCCTATAGGATACGCCAGGAGCTCTCGTGGCGCGTCGAAGGCGGTGATCGGAGTCTCGGGAGCGGCCAGCGGCGCCACCGTGCCGGTCATACGGCTTGCGAGGCGATGCGTTATTGGCGGCCTGCCGCGAGCAAAGGATGCGGCCAGCGAGATGACGGGTTGAACACCCTTGTTGATGTGATTCCCGCGGCCAGATCTACTACCCCGCGCTCGCGCCACTGCGCGCGGAACGGGATACCAGCCGCACCCGTCTCCTGCTGTGCGGATCAGCCATGTCCTTCATGGGCCGACTGCTCGGGGGCAACGCGCCACTGCGCGGACGCGCCGGCCTCGAGCTCGTCGTACCGACCCTCGACCACCGCCTCGCCGCGGAGTTCTGGGGAGTCCACGACCCGGTCACCGCCCTCAAGGTCAACGCGATCGTCGGGGGCACCCCGGCCTACCGCCGGGAATTCGCCCGCGACGACGTGCCCGCGGGCCCCGACGACTTCGACCCCTGGGTCACCCGCACCGTGCTCTCCCCCACCAGCCCACTGTTCCGTGAGGCCCGGTATCTACTCGCCGACGAGCCGGACCTGCGCGACACCGGTCTGTACCATTCGGTGCTCGCGGCGATCGCGGCCGGCAACAGCAGCCGCGGCGGCATCGCCTCCTACCTGGGCCGCAAATCCGGTGACCTCGCCCATCCACTGACCGTCCTCGAAGACTGCGACATGATCACCCGCGAACCCGACGTCTTCAGGAACAACCGGACCAACTTCCGGATCGCCGAGCCGCTCCTGACCTTCTACCACGCGGTGATGCGCCCGATCTGGTCCGATCTTGAGCACACCCGCGACGCCACCGGGCTGTGGCAACGCAGCCAGCGCAGGTTCGTCGGCAACGTCCTGGGCCCACACTTCGAACACATCTGCCGCCACTGGACCCGCCATCTGGCACCGACCGAGCGCTTCGGTGACTACCCCAACCGCGTCGGCGCGGGAACCGTCAACGACCCGGCCAACAAGGCCAGCCACGAACTGGACGTCGTCACTTTCGGTCTTGACGATGACAATCGGACGCCCCTGATCGCGATCGGGGAGGCGAAGTGGGGCGAGACCATGGGTGTGGGCCATCTCGCCCGACTCCGCCGGATCCGCGCCCTGCTCGTCGCGCAGGGACGTCTCGGCGCCCAGAGCGCGAAGCTTGCCTGCTACAGCGGCGCCGGGTTCAGCGCGGAACTCCGGAGACTCGCCGCGCAGGACACCGCCGTCGTCCTGGTCGGCCTCGACGATCTCTACCGGGGATCATGACCGGGATGCCGACTGATGCCGCCGCTCAGGTCACCTCATGGCTAGATCGTCGATCACGCGTAGGGTGGTCACGGAGCAACCGCTGCCTGCCGGCCCGCGAAGGGGACGATCGATGAGTCGCCGGTTCAACACGGCTGGTCCGTGCGTGCCCGCGAAGCATTACATGATCCCGGCGCTGGAACGGTTGCCGCAGGGGCCCGGACTCGTCGGTCAACAAGCTTACTTCGTCGTGCACGCACCCCGGCAGACGGGCAAGACGACGGCGCTGCGGGCGCTCGCGCGAGAACTGACCGCCCAGGGCAGGTACGCCGCGCTGTACTTCTCCTGCGAGGTGGGTGCGACCGCCGGGGAGGACTACGGGGCGGCGAGCCGAGACATCCTCACCCAGATCCGTTTCAACGCTGAGGACCATCTTCCGCCGGAGCTACGCCCGCCGGCCTGGCCCGTCGAGTCCGATGCGTCCCTTCTCCAAGGAGCGCTCCGCGCGTGGGCGCGGGCATGTCCGCGTCCATTAGTGCTGTTTTTTGACGAGATCGACGCTCTTCGTGGGCAGAGCCTTGTCAACGTGCTCCGACAGCTGCGCGCTGGCTTTCCCGAGCGCGAAAACAGAGATTTTCCCTGGTCGGTGGCCCTCTGCGGCCTACGAGACGTCCGTGATTACAAAGCAGCATCCGGCGGCGACCCGTCCCGGCTGGGCACGTCGAGCCCTTTCAACATCAAACTGGAATCGCTGCGGCTGGGCGATTTCACGGCCGAGGAAGTCGCCGAACTCTACGGCCAGCACACCGCGGATACCGGGCAGCGGTTCGCCCCGGGTGCCGTCGAGTACGCCTACGAGCTGACCGGCGGCCAGCCCTGGCTGGTCAACGCCCTTGCCAGGGAGGTCGTCGAGAAGCCTCAGGTGCCAGGTGACAAAATGATCACAAGCGGGCATCTGGAGGATGCGAAGGAGCGGTTGATCCTGGCTCGGGCGACCCATCTGGACTCGCTCGCCGCACGGCTCGCCGAACCTCGGGTCCAACGCATCCTCAGCCCCGTGATCGGCGGCGACCTCCTGCCCCTGGACCCCTACAACGACGACCTGAGCTATGTCCGCGACCTTGGCCTGATCGACGTGAACGCCCCGGTCCGGGTCGCCAACCCGATCTACCGCGAGGTCATCGTCCGCGTCCTGTCCGCCAGCGTCCAGGAGAGCGTCACCGCCAACCCCCGTTCGTTCGTCCGCCCGGACAACAGCTTCGACTTCCCCAAGGTCCTCACCGAGTTCGCCGAGTGGTGGATCGAGAACGGCGAGTTCCTCTCCAAGGGCGGCTTTTATCACGAGGTCGCCCCGCAGCTGATCCTCATGGGGTACCTCCAGCGCGTCGTCAATGGTGGCGGCTCCATCGCGCGGGAATACGCCGTCGGTGCCGGCCGTGTCGACCTGACCATCCGCTGGCCCTACACGACCCCCGGCGGCACCCGCGACGTCCAGCGCGAAGCGATCGAGATCAAGACCTGGCGCGCGACCAAGGCGGACCCGCTCCACCAGGGCCTCAAGCAACTCGATCGTTATCTCGACCGACTCCAACTCGACACGGGCACCCTCGCCGTCTTCGACCAGCGCCCGAGCGCTGCCGCCATCGACGAGCGCACCGCCATCACCGAGACCGTCAGCCCCGGCGGTCGCGTGATCACGCTGCTTCGCGGGTAACGCGGCGGGAGGGCTCGCCGCCAGACCTTGACCCAACGGCGGTGTGACGCACAGCGGCCGTAGCATGGCCGCGATGCCGACCCTCCTCTGTTCGGGGAAGCAGCTATAGCGCGTTGTCCGTCGGCGGCCGACGACGCCTGCCGCCGATGGGCAACGCGGCAGAGGCCACCGACTATCGATGCAGCTGCATGTTTTCAATCACGTCGCCGCCATCAACCGAGTACGACATTCGTAGGTTGGCAGATGAGGCGTTCAGGCTGGGTCGAGTGAACTGAACTGGATGCCGGCGAGGCGCCATCCGTCGGGCAGTTCCACCCATACCTGACTCAGTCGCACTGTCAGCGTCATCACTTCACCACGCCACGACGCCCGGCTGCGCTGGACGCAGCGCACGATCGCAGCGTGGTCGTAGCGGCGCACGTCCAGTTCGCTTGTTTCCAAGGAGTGGTAGGCGAAGTCGGCGTGTCGGTCGATCCACTGCCGCTTGTTGAGCTGGTAGCCCCGCTCGCCGATGGACATGAAGTCATCCGCCAGCAGGGTGTTCAAGCGGTCGGTGTCGGCGTGCAACTCAGCGTTGTCGAAGGCTTGCTGGAGTTCGCGGATGTCGGTTATCACGTGGTCTTCCTGTCGCGCAGTGGTGTCGTCGGTCGGCTGAACTTCCGGAAACGCCGATGACAGCGCGTTTCACATCATGACGACGAGCATGCCCGTGGTGTGCAGGCGGACGAAGTCGACGCATGCTTGAACGCCCTTGTCGAGGGTGTAGCGGCGGCCGGTAGTTCGCCGTGGAGCGTCAGTTCGCCGACCTCGCGCATCCCGCCGAAGGTGCCGTCCATGTCCAGCACGAAATGTAGAGCGACGTCGTCGCGGCCGATCCACTCCTGCTGCGGCACGGGGTAGGTGATCGTGAGGAAACGCCGTCCGCCTGGGCGGACGTCATCCTACTGATGTGCGCGCCGAACTACGTCACCACCTACATGCCAGATGCCTCACCCGATCTGTGGCAACGGTACCTGGCCATCATCTTCGACGGCCTACGCCCAGAAGGCGTCCACCCGCTGCTCCACCCGCCACCGGTGGCTCCTTGACGCCGCCAGCCGTTGACGCTTGTGGGCGATCTGGACACTGCTGGCCGAGAGACAGCTTGGGAGCTGGGCGCCATGACGGCCGCGGGTCTCATGCAATGATAGTAACCGTCCGCAATGGCCCGACGCACCGCCATTCGCGCTACTTTTGCGACCAAAACCTCGGTGCGTTCGCCGGGAAACCGCTGAGCCGATGCGAGACCTACCGGGTGACACCGTCAAGGATCTCGGCGAGCTCGGCGGGGCGGCTGAACATTGGCCAGTGCCAGGTAGGTAGCTCGGCGTACCGCCAGATGTCGCCGACCATGTGCCGGAAGGCCGGCACGGTTGCCGCCATGGCGCGGACCTGTTCGGTCGTGAAGGTGCAGAGGATCGCCAGTCGGGGCAGCTTTTCCCACCTGCCGGTCAGCCGTGCTGGTGAGGTGGCGGTCGCCCAAGGCTGCGGGACCGAGTTGGTGGTGAGCGCTTCAATGGCCGCTTCGTCGACGTCGGGGACGGGGGCGGCAAGCGTCGCCCACGGGGGCGGCGGTAGCTGCCAGCCGTCCCCGTAGTTCGCGACGAGTTCCGCATTGGTCGTCTGCTGCTCGGGCGGTGCGAATTCATTTTGCGACATGCCGTCGGGCAGAGGGCCGGTGTCGAGGTAAACGAGTTGCTCAATGCGCTCGGGGAGCCGGTCGGCGGCACCGGTGATCACCAGGCCGGCGTAGCTGTGTCCGACGAGGATCACGTCGTGAAGGTCCCGCGAGGCCAGCAGGTTCACCACGTCGTTGATGTGGGTTTCCAGGTCGGTATCGGGCCGCGCCTGACCGGCCCGCTCGGCCATGCCGGTCAGGGAGACCGGATGCACATTGTGCCCGCGCTCACGCAGTGGTTGGGCAACGGGGCGCCAGGCCCATGCGCCGAGCCAGAATCCGGGAACGAGTACGTAGGTCGCCATGTGGTCAACGTAGAGTTGATACCGGACAACATCCGACCGGATTGGCGGAGAATCTTGGCCCGGCCCACGGCGCGCGTGCTCGCTCTGCTCGGGTTGTTGCAGGCTGGCGGCCAGCACACGGTCGGTGAGCTCGCTGAGCGTCTCGGCGTCGATGAGCGGACCGTGCGCCGTTACGCCGAGCACCTTGCCGACCTCGGCATCCCGATTGAGGCCCGTCGCGGCCGCTACGGCGGCTACCGGCTGGCGCGTAGCTACAAGCTCCCGCCACTCATGCTGACCGACGACGAGGCGATCGCGGTCATGCTCGGCCTCACTGCCGGCCGTCGCTCCGGGCTGCTGACCACCGAGGTCACCGCGGCCGACAGCGCGATGGCGAAGTTGCAACGCGTCCTGCCGGGCGCGCTGGCGAACCGCTTGGGCTCGCTGCTGTCCACCACACGGTTCACCGCGCCCAGCCGAGTAGGTGTTCCGCCCGGGGCACCCGTCCTGCTTGAACTCGCCGAAGCCGCCCACCAGCGGCGCACCGTCACCATTGACTACACCGCATGGGATGGGCGCAGCGGTCAACGCTCGCTCGACGCGTACGGGCTCGTCTTCCATGCTGGCCGCTGGTACGTGACGGGGCGTGACCATCTCCGAGGTGAGGTCCGCACATTCCGACTCGACCGCATCGCCCAGGTCCGTCCTGCTGACGGCAGTTACGACGTACCGTCTGGCTTCGACCCCGCCGAACACGTGCTGGCGGGAATAGCGGCCGTGGACTGGAAGCATGAGGTCGCCGTGGTACTACACACCACGCCCGACGAGGCGAAACGACGGCTGCCACCAACCATCGGCACACTGACCGAACGGTCCGACGGGGTCTTGTTGAAAGCCCGAGTCGAAAGGCTCGACGGTATGGCCCAGATGCTCGCCGGACTCGGCTGGTCCTTTACCATCGACAAGCCCGACGCCCTACGTGCGGAAGTCGCCGCCCTCGCCGATCGACTCAAGGCCGCCGTGGCGTCCCGCCCCTTCGGAAGATGAATCTGGCCGGGTCCACGCGGGTCCAGGGCGGCGTGTTTTCTCCGTGTAGACCAGAGCGAACGTCTGTAACGGGAGTAGATCGGAGTCCCCATCGCGAGGCATAGGTCATTTCGGTGACATAAGCGAGATGATCGCCTGGAAACCGCGCGCTAGAATAGCGGTTGTGCCCACGCTCCTAGTAGTCCACCACACACCGTCGCCCACGATGCAGGCGATACTAGAGTCCGTCCTATCCGGTGCCCGTGATGAGGCTATCGAGGGCGTGGCAGTGGAGGTGCGCCCGGCGCTGTCGGCTTCCGCCTCAGATGTGCTGGCGGCTGATGGTTATCTTTTGGGCACGACGGCGAACATTGGCTATATGAGCGGCGCCATGAAGCATTTCTTCGATCAAGCCTATTACCCCTGTTTGGAGGCGACGGTAGGTCGCCCCTACGCCCTGTATGTCCACGGTGGCTCCGACACCACGGGCGCGATCCGCAGCGTGGAGACTATCGCCACGGGCTTGAAGTGGAAGCGGTTGCGCGAGCCGGTGACGGTGCTCGGTACCCCGGACGCGAAAGATCGAGAGGCGTGCTGGGAGCTGGGAGCGACGGTCGCTGCGAGCTTGATGCCGTAGCCGACCGGCGCCCCGCCTCGTGGGCCGGGCATCCATTTCGGCCAGATGGGGTTACGGGGAGCATCGTTCCCGTGACCAGGGGTCGGTTCCTTTCTGACCGGATCTACTACTCCGGACTCGATGCCACCGCCGGTCGGCCATATGCCGTGTACGTGTACGTGTACGTGTACGTGTACGTGTACGTGCACGGGAACTCTAGACACGACCGGAGAGGTCCGCGGAGTCGAGACCATCGCCACCGGGCTGAGGTGGAAGCGCTTGTGGGAGCCGCTGCGATCGTCGGCGAGGTGGAGGCCGCTGCACGCGAGGCCCGCCGGGAGTTGGGGGCGACGGTCGCCGCGAGTTTCCCGACCTGGCGATCGTTCGCTGGTCTTCTTCAGGGCGGCGGCCGCGACATCCAGGGGCAGGTCCTCGTGGAGGTTTCTCCGTGCCTGCGCGACGGCAGCGCGATCTCGACGTGCGGAGGCCGAGGCGAAGCGCAATTGCTCGTCAGTGATTACAGGTGATAGACGTCCCGCCGATGCCGGATGGAGTGGATCTCTACAAGATGCTTGGCCGCGTCGATCCGATAGATGATGCGGTAGGTTCCTCTGCGCGCCGAGTAGAAGCCATCGAAGGGCTCGTCCAACGGCTTTCCGACTCGGTGGGGATTTATGGCGATCGCTCGCTGGATCGTCTCCAGTGCGGCGGCCGCGACCTCCAGGGACAGGTCCTCGTGGAGGTTTCTCCGTGCTCTGCGCGACAGCGCGACCTCGTAGGGCGCGTCGCTGGCGGCCGTCACTCGTCCCTGGCCCGCCGCTCGTTCAGTTCGGCCACGACCTCGTCCAGGGCGAAGGTGTCGCCCGTGGCGAAGTCGTCCCTCGACTGCCGCAGATCCACGAGAGCCTCGCCGTCCGACAGAAGGTCGAGGGTCTCGCGCATCGACTCATACTCGGCAACGGAGATCAGCATGACGTCCGCCCGTCCGTTGCGGGTGATCGTGAAGTGATCATGCTCTCGTGCGACCCGCTCCGCCAGTTCGGCGATCCGGGCCTTCGCCTCCGTGATCGGTATGGTCTCCATGAAGGCCATTATATGGACCGGTCGCTATTCTGGTTGCGCTGGTGGCCGCCTGGGGCCGAGTTGATCACCCAGTGTGCGCCTTCGTTGACGGGGGCAATGGCGACGGTCAGTCAGGAGCGGGACGAGGAGGCCAAGGGTGGCGCGCCGGGCATCGGTGGCCGCTGGTGCTGGTGTCGACACCGGGCGGTCGAGGCGCTTCCGGCTCATCACCCTCCGAGTGCCGGTCAGCCACTTACACCCGACCTGGAGACCGCCCCCGGCGTCGACCCCCTCGTGCTTGACAGCGCGTGGGCCTTCGCCGGGGGCGGCCCGGCCGGCCGGGGCGCGCGGGGGTGCACTGGTCGGGGCCTCAGGCCTGATTCGAGACCCTACTTCCTGACCGATTCATCATAGTGCACGGAAGGCGGAATCTCGCCTGGTGTGGTGATATCGTCACCTGCTGTGCGCACTAAATGATGTATTTGACTTTCCGCATCAATCCATCACTTACATGCATCCGCGTCGGAGGCTGATGGTGCGGTGCGGGCCGCTGGTGGGGGGAGCACTGGTGGGCAGAGCAGTGGTAGGTGGATCAGTGACGGGTCGGGCGTTTCGTGGCGTGCGGGCAGGGGGCCCGGGTGCCGCCGTGCCGCTGACGGCCGAGACCGCGCCATGAAGGTCGCGAGCGTCATCAACTACAAGGGCGGGGTCGGCAAGACGACCCTCACCGCGAACATCGGAGCCGAGATCGCCGGTCAGGTTGGGAGTCGGCCCGCCTGGTCGTCGAGGAAGGAGATCGTGGAGCGCTCACTGGCACGCGGGCGAGGCCGGCCGACGATCACGACGCTCCTGATACGGATTCGTGATCCACTGAGGCTCTGAGGGCGGGGATCAGGGCACCGATCCGCTCGAGCTGGTCGCGTTGGGAGCGCAGATCCAGCGCGCCCAGGCGGGTGACGATGTGGCGCGCGCCGGCGGTGACGTACCGGGCCAAGGCATTGAGGACCTGGTTCGCGGAGCCGGTGACCACTGCCTGGATCTTCTCTAGCTCCTTCAGTGGCATCCCGTAGGCGGCCCGCGCGTAGTCGGCGGGGTCGGGTGGGTAGGGCAGCCACCCGTCGTATGTCCGGCCGGTGCGGACCAGGGCGGCCGGGGTCGCGCCGCCGAGCCAGATCGGCGGGCCGCCTGCCTGGAACGGCTTGGTCGCGGGCGGGATGTCGGCGAACTCGAGGATCTCGCCGTGGAAGGAGCCGGCACCGTTCCACAGCGCTCGCCACAACGCGACCGTCTCGTCCAGCCGGGCGAAGCGCCGTTCCCACGGCACCTCGGACAGGGTGTAAAAGGGCCGTCCGAAGTGGCCGGGGAAACCCGCGCCCACCGTCACCGTGAGCCGGCCGCCGGACAGCAGGTCTATCGACGCCAGGGACTGCGCGGCCTGGATCGGCCGTCGCAGGAAAGGCAGCAGCGCGCCGGTTCCAAGGGTCACGGTCTCGGTCGTCGGGGCGAGCGCGGCCAACATCGTCAGCGCCTCGATGCGTGGGCTGATCAGCGAGTCATTGACGAAGAGCGAGGCGAATCCCAGGCGTTCGGCCCTGCGGCCGAACGCGACCAGTTCTCGAGGGTTGCCGCCCTCGCCCCACTGGGAGGCTCCGGTCGGAAGCAGTACACCGATGTCCATGGCAACGATGCTCACGGCCGGGGCAGCTAGTGACAATTCCCGGCGAGGAATGGACCGGGATGCCGCCATCGGTAGAACAGGTCTGTGGACTTCCCTCGCGCACTACGCGACTGCCGTACCCACCGTCACCTCAGCCAGCTCGACCTGGCGCTGCGGGCGGGCACCACCCAGCGGCACCTCAGCTTCATCGAGTCGGGCAGGTCCGTCCCCGGCCGGAACATGGTCCTACGCCTGGCCGAGTCACTCGAACTGCCGCTGCGGGAGCGCAATGAGCTGCTCGTGGCCGCCGGATACGTGCCCGTCTACCCGGAGCACTCGTTCGACGACCCGGTGCTGGCCCCTGTGCGCACGGCGATCGAGCACATCGTCCGCGGGCACCTGCCGTACCCGGCGCTGGTCGTGGACCGCAATGGCGACCTGATCGCAGCGAACGATGCATTCGATCTGATCACTGAAGGCGCGGCGCCCGAGCTGGTTGGCCCCGGCAAGAACGTCTACCGCCTCGCGCTGCATCCGGAGGGCCTGGCGCCCCGCATCCGCAACCTCGCCGAATGGGCGCGCCACATCCTGGCCCGCCTCGGCCATGTGGCGGAGCTACGCGCCGAACTTACGAGGTACGTCCCCGACCTGGCGCCGTCCGACGGGCAGCTCGGTTTCGCGGTCCCCCTCCACCTGGGGTCATCGCGTGGTGATCTGCGCCTGATGACGACCGTGACGACCTTCGCCACCGCCGTCGATGTAACACTCGCCGAGTTGAAGTTGGAGGCGTTTCTGCCGGTCGACCCAGCGACGGCCAGTGCCCTCACCGGGGCTGCCGGGGCGGTGCCCCCCGCGGCTCCGGGTCAGGCTCCCGGGAACATGTAGTCGGCCTTGATCCGGCCGTCGTCGCCAAGCACAACGATCTCCAGGCCCCACCTGCCACGTCACTGGTGTCGACGGACACGGTCTCCCAGCGGAACTTGACGAAGTCGTGGAGGCGTACCGCGCCGGTGCACGACCGGAATGTGAACTCCCCTTTCTCGACGAACTGCTCGAAGCTGCGTGCCACGCGGATCTCGATGGCGTCGTGCCCCTGGGCCTCGAGCACCGGGTGCTCGAATCCGATTCTCGCCGCGATCCCGCGGATCTCCATCGGCGGCTGGAGGATATGGGGCGGGCGGCGACGGCGACCGACAACTCCCGCCCAGGAATGGCCTCGCCCGGCGTATGAGATCGGCGGAAGGACTTCCTGCCGCCGCGGCGTCGCGGGCGCAGCCATCGCGGTGACTCGCTGTGCCGTGAACCCGTTCGGCCATAGGAGCCGACCTTGCGGTCACACAACATGTTCGCTCGGCGTACCCGACTTCTCGGTACTTCCTGGACTACGTCCACTATCCGATCGCTGGAAACGACGACCGGCCGCCAGTACGCCCTCTACGTTCATGGCAACGGCGACACGACCGGAGCGATCCGCGGGGTTGAGACCATCGCCACCGGGCTGAAGTGGAAACGCCTGCGCGAGCCCCTGTCGATCGTCGGTGCGGTGGACGCCGCTGTGCGTGAGGCCTGCTGGGAACTCGGGGCCACGACCGCCGCCAGCCTGATGCCGGACTCTTGACTCGTTCGTAGGGCCGGGCGGCGACGGCCGCTGGTGGTCGTCGACCAGCCCGCCTCCATCAGGGCGCTCCTCGCAGCCGCGTACCACCGATCGCAACCCTACGGAATCGGCCGCCAGGCGACCGCCAGCCACTCCAGGTCCACCTGGTCGCCTGCCCGGGCCTCCGCCTCGTTGGTGAAAAGCGCGTCGGTCTTGCGCAGAACGAGCGTGTAGGGGCGACCCTGGCGCCGGGTGACATGGCCTACGGGCAGTTCGGCGGCGTCGATCCGGGAGTGGACGTGCCGTCTGCGCGGCTCGGCGAGCGGCCAGTCCAACGTGCGCCGGTCCGGGTCCGCCAGGAATGCGCCGAGCTCCTCGCACAGGTCACAGGAGCAGCCGGCCGGGGGCAGCGTGACCGACCAGTTCCCGGCCGCGCGCGGCGGCTGGGCCAGCCGGGCACGCAGCCGTGCCGCGCAGTCGGCGGCCAGGTCGCCGAAGCCAGCCTCGCCGCGGGCGCCGTCGTCGGGCAGTTCGGCGGCGGCGCGCAGCATCGGCACCTCCAGCGCGGTGACGGCGTCCCCCTTCCGCCGGAGATGGCCGGTCACCGCGTCCCGGGTGCCCACATCCCGCAGCACGGCGGCGGCCCTCAGTATGGAGACGAGCGGTCCGGCCAGGTCAGCGAGTGCCCTGTCGCGGTAGCTGGGCGACGACGACGCGAGCGTCGTGTCGATATCCCTGCCGGCCCACGTCCACACCAGGTCGAGAATCACCCGCGCGGCCGTTGCGCCGCCGGCCGCGCGCGCGGCGGACAGCCCCGAGCACAGGCCGGGAAGCTCGTCCGCCACCCATCGCCGCCGTTGCGGCCCGCCGGTGTAGGCCCACGCGGGCTGCTGCGCGCCGAACCACGTCGCCAGCAGGTCGGCAGTCCACTGCTCGCCGTAGGCGCTGACGAGTCCCGCGAACGCGTCGGCGTTGTCGGCCGTCAGGTTCTCCGCCTGGAAGGGGCACAGCAGCGCCGTCGCGGTCGCCCCGTCCGCCAAGGCGTGCGCCGCCCGCAGCGCCTTGCCGAGGATTCCGGCGACCTCCGCCTTCGCCTCCCTGGTCCGCGCGCGCAGGGAGCCGTCCCAGAACGGCTGAAGCGTCGCCGCGGCGAACCGGGCGCCCGCCAGGTCGCCGGCTGACACCATCGCGACGAGCTCGTCGAGCGCCCAGCCGGGCGAGGTCTCGGCGCGGTTCGCGAAGGACTGCTCCCGAGGCCACACGACGACCGCCGCCCGGTGGTACCAGCGGTCGAGCGTGTTGCCCCAGTTGCCCATGTAGCCCTCGTACTCCGAGGAGTAGGGCTCGAGGTCGTCGGTCCCGGTGGAGGCGCACACCTCGTCCTCGCCCACGCCCAGCGAGACCTCTTCCAGCCGGGTGTCATCCGGGCCGGTCCAGTGCGTGAGCGTGACCTCGCGGACAACCAGCTCCTCGACGACGTACTCGGCGTCGGCGCCCGGGCCCTCGGAGTCCTCGTCGTAGTCGTCGTCGTCGTCCCAGTACCGCTCTCCTCGATCCTCGACGTATTCGCCCGCCTCATAGGCGGTGTGTGTCGTCTTGACGTCGGCGAGCGCGAGGACGGTCTCGCACCCCGCCTGGCCCGCCGCTGCCCGCAGCAGGGATACGCGAGCGGCGTCGGCGCCCTTCAACCCGCTCCAGCCCAGCGCGCGGGAGGTGTACTCGTGGTCGAGGAGGTAGACGAGCCGATTCGGTGGGCCTGCGGCGCGCAGGCCGTAGGGACTGGCCACGGGCGTGCCGAAGTGCTCGCGAAGGAAGCCGGCCAGCTCGGCGACCGTGCCCTCGTCGCCCTCCGGCAGGGCGGTGTCCCCGCGCAGCAGGAGGTTGTAGGTAAGTGCGATCCGATACCCCGACCGCACCGCGGCGACCTCGTGCCTGCAGTCGGCGTAAAAGGCGACCAGCGACAGGTCCGTCTTCGAGCCCCGGTAGGCCATCTTCTCGTCGAGGTGGCGCACCACGAGCTCGCCGCCGGTGTGGCTGGAGGGCAGTACCACCACCAGAGTGCCGATCATCGCGTTGTCCTTCTCGCTGTCCTGATGGGCGCGGAAGAACTGGCCCGGCTCGTACACCAGGAGCGCATGGAGGTCGGCCGTCAGCTCGGCGGCGATCGGCAGGCCCAGCTCGTCTTTTGCCGTCGTCAGAAGAACGTCGAGTGCCTTGTCGTCCCACCGGGCGCGGACGAGGTGCTTCGGGATCTCCCAGGTATCGCGGACGCCCGGGTCGGTCAGCGTCTCCTCGCCGCGGCCGAACCGGGCGGGCTGACCGAGGCCGAGCAGCTCGCGGGCCTGCTCGGGCCGGACCGGGAAGGTCACGGGCCCGACGCCCTCGACTTCGAGGCTCAGGTCATCCCTACTCGCCGTCAGCTCCACGCTGAACGCGGACTCCGCGTCGCCTCGCAGCATCCTCGCCAGCCGGTCACGCCCCACGGTCACCATTACCCAAGCCCTCCGATAACCCCAGGAAGCGATACCTCTCGCAGAATCTAGAGGACTGGGCGCACTCGACCGGTCTCGGCACCCAGTCGTGTGCGCCGGGTGAGACTCAGCCCAGGGCGGGTCGGACCCGGGTCGGACCGGCGAGCACCTGGAACAGATTGTCGTCCTACCAGGCCGGGAACTCGAGGCGACCAGGCGCGCCGATGACGCCGTCAAAGAGGCCGTTGGCGAGAACCCGGGTGATGACGTTGCGGTAGACCGGGTTGGCGATCTCGACCGTCGCCGCGGTCCGTCGGACCAGGCCGAGGTCGGTGGTATAGGCGAGGTCGTCGGAGAACGGGTCGAACCGGACCTCTGCGCCGGCGAGGATGGGTTCGATGATCCGCCGGACGCGCGGATCGTGGAGCCGGTCGAGCAGGGAGTCCAGGTGCGTCTCGCGCGTGACGATGATCCGTTCGGCGGCCTGGTCGACGTGGTCGCCTGTGATCGTCGTCGTGGGGACCTTCATGCGGTGCACGATCTCGTATGCGAGGGCATTGACCAGCCAAGGCTGACCCATGGTCAGCGCATAGGCGTACTCGACGGCCTGGGGGATGAACCGCTGGCCGGTGTCGGCGGTGTGCTGCCCGTAGAGCTCACGGACCTCGTCGAGGGTGAAGTCGTCCAGCCGCAGGGACGTCACCTTGATGTTGAACGGACTCGGCGACGTCAGCCTGGCCGGATCGCCGTCCGAAGCAACTCTGTAATCGCGGATGTCGCGCAGGCCGCAGAGAACGATCGACGCGGGGAAGCCGGTGGGGCGGTCGGGTAACCGTCGCGCAGCTGGCCGAGGACGCTGAGCAGGGTGCGTCCGCCGAGGGCGTCAATCTCGTCGAGGAACAGCACCAGCGGTCGCGGGCAGGCCTCCGCCCAGACGGCGAACGCTTCCGAGAGGAGCCCCTCCGCCCAGCTCTCCGGCCAGGGCGGCGGACGCAGGTCGGCAGGCAGGTTGGTTCGCGAGGTGCGTCGGGCACGCGTGAGGATCGCCCGGGTGGCCGCGCCGACGTCATCCGGCCAGGGCCGGCCCGCCTCCATCGACAGCACGACCGCCGCGTAGCGGCCACTCGCGGTCAGTTCCGCGGCGAGCGCCTGCAGCGCTGTCGTCTTGCCTGTCTGGCGTGGGGCGTGCAGGACGAAGTACTTCTTGGCCTCGATGAGATCGGGCGCCTCGGGGAGCCGCTCCGAGGCCGGGATCATGTAGTGGTCGCTCGGCACGCACGGCCCGGTCGTGTTGAACGAGCGCGTCACCATCCACCGCCGTCCCACATGGCCTCAGTAAAACACTGATCACAACTCTACGGCGTTCTGGTGCTACGAGGCACGTAGCATCGTCGCGTCTTGTTTCGTGTGCCGGAGGTCGATGCGGCCGACGAGCGGGTGCTGGCCGAGCTCGAGCGGCTCCGTGGCGAGTTGCGTCACCAGAACAACGTGAGGTGCACGCCCCAGCCCCGCGAAGCCGCGCCCCTGTTGCCGGACCCTCTGTGGGAACGATGTGAATCTGGTGTTGTGGCAGGAGCATCAGATTCACATCGTTACGCGCCCCTGACAGTAGGGGGGTGGATCAAGGAGCGGGACTGGGGTGCGTGCCGAGGAGACCGCGGCTCGGCGGATGTGGCGGCTGTCCGAACCGGTGCACGCCGTCACCTCCCTCGCGCCGGCCTGCGCTGGAAGCGCCTGCGCGACCCGGTCACCGTGGTCGGCGAGATGGACGCCGCCGCCCGCGAAGCCTGCTGGGAACTCAGCGCGATGACTGTCGCCAGTCTTGTGCCGTAGCGGGGGCGCATAATCCTCTTACTTTGAAAAGTAGGAGGCCTCGATGCGGATCACGTCCAAGGGCCAGGTGACGATCCCGGTAGAGATCCGAGAGAAGGCCGGCCTCCTCCCGGGCAGCGAGATTAAGATCATCTTCGATGACGACGGCGTCCACATCGTGCGCGTGGAGCCAGGTCCGGGCGATGGGCGCGGCCAGCGCATTGTGCGCCGGCTTCGTGGCACGGCTCCGCCGGGCATGTCCACCGATGAGATCATGGCGCTTACCCGCGGCGAGTGACGCCCGTCCTGGTTGACAGCAACGTGCTGCTCGACCTGCTTGGTGACGATCCCCGGTGGGGCGACTGGTCCGCCGATGCGATCGCGGCGGCCGCGGACGAGGCGCAGCTCGTCATCAATCCTGTTATCTACGCGGAGGTCTCCGTCCGCTATCCGCGGATAGAGGATCTCGATGACACGCTCCGGCCAGAGGTCTTTCGACGAGACAGCCTCCCGTACCCGGCGGCCTTCCTTGCTGGCAAGGCCTATACGAACTACCGCCGACGGGGTGGGACGAGGACATCGCCCCTACCAGACTTCCTGATCGGCGCACACGCGGCCGTCGCCGGCTATCGGCTGCTCGCTCACGACCCCGCACGGTACCGAACGTACTTTCCGAAGGTCGAGCTGATCGCACCTTGATGTTCGGCGCCCCGGACGCGGCCGCTGCGAAGCCTGCTGGGAGCTCGGCGCGGCTACCTCCGCGGCCCTGATGCCCTGATGGGTATGCGGGCGGGGCGGCGGCGATCCACTCACGGTTGTCGGCGACCTGTCCGCCGCCGATCGTGAGGCCTGTTGGGAACTTGGTGCCACGGTCGCGGCCAGCCTGATGCCGTAGTGGAGTCGCGGCCTCCTGGTAAACGCGCGCGAGTCTTGGCTTGACGTCTCTCCTCCGGAAACCACATCAGTAAGGTTTGTTCCCATGGACGCAGGTGCGGGGCAGGTTATGATGACCATTCCGGCGGGGCGGGTGGCGCTGTCGGACCGGCGAACGCGGCGCACGTGGTCGGTCGACCTTGCTCCCTACCAGCTTGCCGTATTTCCGGTTACTCAGGCGCAGTACGCACGTGTCATCGGGAGAAATCCGAGTACCGCCAAAGGGGACCGGCTGCCCGTGGAAGGTGTTTCCTGGTGGGACGCCGTCCGGTTCTGTAACGCGCTGTCCCAAGGCGAAGGGGTGGCACCGGCATACCGCATCCGCGCCGGCGAGAACGTCGATAGCGATAATGTCGAATGGAATACCTCCTCGCTCGGATATCGGTTGGCGACCGAGGCCGAGTGGGAGCACGCATGCCGCGCCGGTACGACGGGTCCGCGGTACGGACCGCTCGACGACATCGCGTGGTATGGGTGGAACACGGAGGATCGAATCCGCGAGGTGGGCGGAAAACTGCCCAACCGGTGGGGACTGTATGACATGCTGGGAAACGTCTGGGAATGGTGCTGGGACGTGTACGACGCCGAAGCGTACGGCACCTATCGTGTGCTCCGGGGCGGTGGATGGGCTGACGAGCAGTGGAGCTGCCGGGCATCGGTGCGGCGCCGTAGCCATCCAACATTTCAGATCGACGACGTGGGATTTCGCCTCGCGCGTTCGGTCCTGCTCTGATCGGCCTGTCGATTGGATGTCGTGACGAGCAAACCTTTTGCTACGCCGCCGGGGTGTCGGTGCCGCGCAGGATGTACAGGTCGCCGCCGAAGACCGCCGTGATCTGGATCTGGCCGCCGACGGCCTGGGCGTAGCGGGCGATGACGTCGAAGGTCGAGACCTCGCCGCGTTCGATCTGGGACACCCGGCTTTTGCTGATGCCCATGGACTCGCCAACCTCGATCTGGGTGAGACCGAGAAGTCTGCGGCGCTCCGCGAGCCGGTGGCCGTCGATGTAGGCCTGGTTGCGCCTGCGGGCCTCGGCCAGCGCTTCTTCACCGCCGACGTCGGCGATCAGACCGACGCGGACGTCGCTCCACCTGGGAAACCTGGTCATGACCTGCCCTCCTGGGTTTCCCGTTCCTTCACATACTCGACGTACAGCTTTTCCGCCCGTGGAATCGTCTTCCGGTACCAATCGGACCAATCGCCTGACTTGTCCCCGCCTACCAGCAGAATCGCCGAACGCCAGGAATCGAAGACGAAGACGATCCTGATCTCGGAGGAGCCCGCGGAACCGGGCCTGAGCTCCTTGAGGGTATGGATCTCGGAGCCGGCCAAGCGGTCGACGAGCGGCCTGCCCAGGCCTGGTCCTGCCTCTGCCAGCCGGTCGATCGCATCGACGACGAACCCCTTGGACCTCGAATCGAGCCCGTCGACCCAGCCCAAGAACTCGTCTGTGACGCGGACCTCCCACTCGTCCACGGCTTGGGTTTAGCAAATCCTCGACTCCCCGTCGCCGGACCAGCGTGGCGGAGGGCGGGCGCGCTGCCACCCTTCGGACCGTGTGGGCGGATAGTACAGACCGGTCGTATATATGTCGAAATATCGCAATCACGGCATGCGTTTCGGAGTAGACGGAGTGGGGCGAGACGGGCACCTTGTCAAGATCGCTTCGACCCCTACGTTAGCGATGGTGCTGCGACCAGATCTACTACCCCTGTCTGGACGCGACCGTGGGTCGGCCGTACGCCTTGTATGTCTACGGGAACAACGACACCGCCGGCGCAGTGCGTGCAGTGGAGTCGATCGCGACGGGCCTGCGCTGGAAGCGTCGACGGGAGCCGCTGACACTGGTCGGCGATCTGAAGTCAGCCGACCGTGAGGCAGCTTGGGAGTTGGGCGTCACGACGGCCGCAAGTCCGATGGAGACCTGACGCCACGATCCTCGCGGCGCATGCTCTCGTGCTCAAGGCCGCTGGGGCGTTAAATGACGGGTGTGGCAATCCGAAAAGTGACGGTGATGGCCGACTACCGCGCCTTTCCGCTGTGGTCCGGCGAGAGAAACGGGATGCTCTCGCCCGACGCGCTGCAACTGACCGACGTGCTGCGCGACGAGCTCGTCCGGTGGTCGGCCGACTACGACCGCTGGCTGAGCGCTAACGGCTACTGCTGGCCGAGCGAACAGGTCCAGACCGACTGGAACGAGCGAGGCTACGCACTGGCGGGCCGCGTCGCCCAGGAACTGGGGTCCTCCTACAAGGTCGTGTTCTTCGACGAGCTGCTGCAGCGCACCGTCGCAGTGACCGCTTGATTCCGCCCTGATTTAGATCTTCTGTCCGATCCGTCGCGTCCAGGCAGTCCCTGATCAAACAAAAGATCTACAAGGAGCTCTGACATGCGATCGACAGCCCGGATTCTTGATGAATCCCAAACCCCAGCGTCCACGCGCGTACGATCGCCAAAGCCATCGGTGGGGTTGACTGGCGCCGCGAGATACACCGGCCGTGAACACCGGTTGCTCCAACTCCAGCGCCAGGCAGGTAACATCGCCGTGGCCGCCGCCGTTGCACGTCAACCCGATGCCGGCGCTGCGGCGACGACTGGCGTACAGGCTGGTCGGTTCGCTAACTCAGGAACCAGCCAGCTCGGCCGAAGGCTCGGGTTCATTCCTGTCGGTGCCTATTTTGCGAACGGTATCGAAATCGTCTTCGACCTCGATCCGGGCGCTCGCGCCCGATACACGGAGTTGCATCCCAGGCAATGGTCCGGTCCCGAAGCGGTCTATTTCAAGACTGGTCCGCCGCTGAGCTCGTCGTGGCAGACGATGCTGCGTGGGAGCGGTAGTGGCGCGGATGACCCCCTGCCAGAAAGCCAGCGGATTACCGACCGCGCAGTTGTCTACGACGACAGCCCCGGCGTCTCGGTGCTGGGACACAGGGGACACACGTGGATACACGTGGTCCAGAACTTCACCGGCTGGGTCCAGGGCCGACCCAGATCGGGGGGTGCAGTGCGACGGCTCACCGAAGCCGTCGCCTGGCACAGCGTCATCAGCGTGGTCAATCCCGAGGCGGGCCGCGATGGTGGTAGCAGTTATCACGAGACAGCGGACACGAGAAGCGGTCCCGGGTGGGTCCCGCTGGACCACCCGGGATTCTGACCGAACCATGCCGGCTCTGCAGGAGAATGAATTCACCCAAACTCCGACACGAAACCGTGTCAGGCAGTTGGGCGTAGTAGGAACTCTCGACGTTGAGAGGTAGCTGGGCGCGGCAGCTGCCGCAAGCCTCATGAACCACGCCTGATACACCGGCATCAGGACACCTTCGCTCACCGGCGGGTTCCATCACCGGTGGGTTCCGCGATCTCTGCGGCGATCGCCGCGGTCGCCTGGAGAGCAGCGACCATGCCCGCACCGTATCCACGTCAGGCGCCCGGTACTACCTGTGGAGATCCCGAACTGTGGAGATCCCGAAGAGCTGATCAGTTCCTACGCGCCCCCGAGGCCAGGGCGTCGTCGAGGGAACCGATGTTGACATAGGTCGACAGCCGATGGATCAGCCCGTCACGCAGCAGGAAGAAGTAGCCGAGCCACGCCTTCTCACCGCGAGTGATGATCTCTGTCTGCACGGCGACATACTCGCCGTCAACCAGGATGGGTCCCAGGGTGGTGGCGATGTCACCAGGCGCGAACGCGGTCATCCACTGCCGGTAGTGCTCCGTGACGATCTGCCTGCCCGCACGCAGGCGAACCCCGTTGACGACCATCTCGCCGTCGGGCGCGAACAGTGCGCCGACCGCATCGGCATCCAGTGCCGTGTTCGCCGCGAAATACGCTGCGACAACCCCTGCCGGCTGTGCCAATGCGGCGGGTGCGACGTCGTGGGTCATGGTCGGATTCCTCCTGAGAGTTTCAACGCCGAATCGTGATCGACCGTAGCGTCAGCTCTGGGCTTGTCTTCTCGGCGAATGCCCAGTAGGACGAGCCACGGCCTGTTCGGGTGGTGAGGGTGTTCCACCCACTCTGTGACCCACTCCATCGACCAGCTTGTTGTCCATGTGTTATCCGCTCGCCTGTCCAACCGAGTACTACCACCAGCTCGGGGAGATCGGTCCTTGAGCACGACCTTCGGACCGTACAGTCAAAGACGGTAGACATCGCGGCGATGATCGATGTCGAGTACCTGTATTTCCCGTCGATCTTCTACGATCCGGTAACGCACGCGGTACTCGCCGCGTCGCGCCCGCCACAGTCCTTCGAACGGCTTGCGGAGCGGAGCGCCGACCACGCGCGTGCGTTCCAGTAGGGGGCCCGAGATGAACTCCCAGGCCGCGAAGGCTGCCGCCGCCGGCAGTTTCCGGCTCAGAGCCCGACGGGCACCGGGTGAGAGAAGGAGTCGGTACGGTGGCGGTGCGGGGGCCTCGGACGTGTCAGTCATCGCCCTGCTCGCGGCGTCGCCGCATGATCGCTGCCATCTCGTCCCCGGTCGTTACCTCGCCAGCGGCGACGGCCTCGTCAGCCTCTCGGATCCTCGCCATCGCCTGCGAATCGGACAGCAGTTCGAGGGTAGCCTCCAACGACTCCAGGTCCTCGGCTGAGAGGAGTACGACGTACTCGCGGCCGTTGCGGGTGATGTGGACCCGTTCGTGGGTGCGGTTGACCTCGTCGGCAATCTCGGACAGGCGAACCTTCACGTCGGACAACGGCAGCGTCAGCATAGACTAGGATTCTAGTCCATCGATGGTCCGCCTGTCAGGTCACCGGTATCCCTGTCGCGAGCCTGGGGTGCGTACCTGGCGAGACGGCGAAGGGAGGCACCCTGGTCTCGGGTGCCGGGTCTCGGGTCTCGACAACGACGTGAGGTGCACGCCCCAGCCCCGCGAAGCCGCGCCCCTGTTGCCGGACCCTCTGTGGGAA